>CANHBU010000021.1 GCA_947458345.1 Comamonadaceae bacterium | reverse complement strand
CAAGGCGCGCACGCAAAATCAGGCCAGCTACCTGCTCAATATCGGCGGGCACGACATCACCTTCGGCATCGGCCCGGCCGGCACCGGCAAGACCTATCTGGCGGTGGCCTGCGCGGTCGATGCGCTCGAGCGCAACGCGGTGCAGCGCATCGTGCTCACGCGCCCGGCGGTCGAAGCCGGCGAGCGACTGGGCTTTTTGCCCGGGGACCTGTCGCAAAAGGTCGACCCCTACCTGCGCCCGCTCTACGACGCGCTCTACGAGTTGATGGGGTTTGACCGGGTGCAAAAGGCTTTCGAGCGGCAGCAAATTGAAATTGCGCCGCTGGCCTTCATGCGCGGGCGCACCCTCAACCATGCTTTCGTGATTCTGGACGAGGCGCAAAACACGACCCCGGAGCAGATGAAGATGTTTCTCACCCGCATCGGTTTGGGCAGCAAGGCCGTGGTCACCGGCGATGTCAGCCAGGTCGACCTGCCTGCCCACCAGCTCAGCGGCCTGATCGATGCCGAACGCGTGCTCAAGCGGGTGCAAGGCATTGCCATCACCCGACTGACCAGCGCCGATGTAGTGCGCCACCCCTTGGTCGCGCGCATCGTGGACGCCTACGACGGGCACCGCGGTGGCGCGCGGGCCAGCAAGACAACCACCGAAAAATAGCCCAGGAGTCTGGCCCATGGCCCTTCACGATTTGCGTCTGTCGCTGCAATTTGGCGCCATCGCGCAGGCCCAGCGCCATCGCAGCGCCCTGCCCCGCCATTTCGTGGCCCGCTGCATTCGTCATGCGCTGCAGGCGCCGGCCGAAATCACGGTGCGCATCGTCGACGAAGAAGAAGGCGGTGCGCTTAACCAGGGCTACCGGGGCAAAACCGGCCCCACCAATGTGCTGACCTTCCCCTACGCGCACAGCCCCACCGTCGTGGCCGATGTCGTGCTGTGTGCACCGGTGGTCGCGCTACAAGCCAGGCAGGAGGGCAAAACCCTGGCGGCCCACTACGCGCACCTGCTGGTCCACGGGGCCTTGCACGCCCAGGGCTGGGACCACGAGACGGGGCATGAAGAGGCGCTGGCCATGGAAAGCCGGGAAGTCGCCATCTTGGCCGGACTCGGGCTGCCCAACCCCTACGGTCGCAAAGTCACTTGACCCACGGCCAAGCGGCGCTGGGACAGGCGGGCCAGAGGCGCTGGCGCCGATTGCGCCTTATCGGAAATGCTCAGCGGCGATTGCGCGTGCCCACCAGCAAGACCGAGCCGCTCTTTTTCTCGTAGCCGATCGTAAAGGGCAGGGCTTCGATGGCCGGCTGATCCTGCAAATAGCGGATCAGACGCTGTCCCGAGGCGCTGTCGTGCCACAGCGGATGCGGTGCATGAAACTTGCCGTAGCTTCGAACCTCAAAGGTGCGCCGCAAGGGCTCGATGTCCAGCCCGGTCTCGTCCTGCACCACGCTGGCAGCGCGCTCGACCATGATGTCGGCCAAGGCCGAAAAATAGGGCTTTTGCAGCAGGTGCGAGGCCGACTTGAGCAGCACCGCACCGTCCATCTGAGACCGCATGAAGGTATGCGCGCGCCCACCGAGCTTGAGCCCGTTGTTTGACAGGTCTGCGCGCACGTAGTCGATCGTCAGAGACCGGCCATTGGAGCGGGTGACCGAAAAACGCAGACCATCGGGCTTGAGGCCGTCACTGGAAGGTCGCACCTGCCCGTCCTCATGCAAGGTCAGGTATTGGATGCGGCCGACTTGGGCATCGCTCAGGGCAATGCTGTAGGCCAGCAAGCGCGAAAATCTAGGCCGCACGGAGTCCTTGCCCTCAAGGTCATTGGTCCTGAAGTAGCCGTAGCGCGCAAAAAAACTCATGGTCTGGCACTCTTTGGCTACCTGCTGGGGCACCATCGATGCGGGGGCGCTGTGCTGGGGCCACTGGTCGGCCACCAGCACCAGATGGTCGGCCGACGCGAACAAATTCATGGCGGTGACGATGTCGGCACCGGAGAAGGGATAAAGCACCTTGCGCGCATCGAGCCGCGCCAGGTGCTGTTCGGCCCAGGCGAGCATGGGCGTGGAAAAGCGCGCACGGTAGTCTGATGCCAGCTTCGCAAAAGCCGGGCACTCTTGCGCCGAAATCATCAACTGCGCCAGCAAATCGTCGGGCGCACTGGCAGGCGCTCGGGTCACTGGGATCGAACGCTGGGTCGGCGCAGCGGGGGCCGATTGCGCCAGCGCCTGAGCCGTCCAAGCCACGGCCACACAGACCCATGCGGCCAGGGCCGCTCGTGAGTTCAACATCTTTGAAATCCAAGGAAAAACAAACCAGGGGTCCCCTGGCAGGCAATTGCCGCAACCTACAGCGGCCTGTGCAGCCCGACCCGTCGCACCACACCGCTGCGGCGCCGTGAGGGGCTCTTTAAACGGCCGCCATCATAAGCCAAGCCCTGTGCCCCTGACCGCAGACCATCGCCCAGGAGGTCTGTGCAACTTGCCGGGCCCCTGCGCAAAACCGTTTAAAGTACGCCCAGCCCGCTGGGGAGCTGAGCAGGGCCAAACGACAACATGAAAAAATCCATCGTCCTGGCCGCTTTGCTGCTATCGAGCCTCTGGGCCTGGGCCAATCCGGTGAAAAGCCAATTCTTCAAGACCTCCGATGGCTTGAGCCTGCACTACCTGGAAGCCGGATCTGGGCAGCCTGCCTTGGTCTTCGTGCCGGGATGGTTGATGCCGGCTGAAATCTTCGAGCAGCAAATCCTGGCCCTTTCAGTCGATCACCGGGTGATCGTGCTCGATCCGCGCGGGCAGGGGCGTTCGAAGGCGCCGCCACAGCGCTTGCAAGCGGCGGCCCGAGCGCGCGACATCGACGAGTTGCTGCAAAAAGCCAAGGTCGGTGAACACGTCCTCATCGGCTGGTCCCTGGGCGTCATGGAAGTGCTCGATCACAGCGTTCGGCACCCGAGCGCCCAGTTGCGGGGCATGGTTCTGATCGACAACTCCATCGGCATGGGGCGTGCGCCGGCGTCGGGCAGGGCCCAAAGGCCCATGGGCAGCGATGAATTTCGCGCCTACATCCAGCGCTTTGCATCGGCCATCTTCAAGCACCCGGCGCCGCCAGGATGGCTGCAGACGATCGAGGCTTCGGCCACTCAACTGCCCCCAAAAGCCGCATGGGGCTTGCTCGACAAGCCCTATGGCCGGGAGTACTACAAAAAGGCCGTCTTGGCTCTGGACGTTCCGGTTTGGTATGCGATCACGCCACGGTTTGCGGAGCAATCGATCGAACTGACGCAAACACATCCGCGAGCCAGTGTCACCGTCTTTGACGAAGCCGGTCATGCCTTGTTTGTCGACAGCGCCGCGCAGTTCAACCGGGGCCTGAAAGAATTTTTGGAACGCATGCCATGAAGTTCAATACCGCCCTGCTCGCGAGCCTGCTGCTCGGTCTTTGCTTGCACTCTCCAGCCATGGCCAACACAAAGGCCAACACAAAGGCCAACACAAAGGCCAAGAAAGCGGCCAGCCCAGCGGCCAGCAAGGGCAAGAATGTGGGCAAAAGCAACAAGGCCGCCACGGCAGGCAAAGTGGCCGGACCGGCGGCGGCCCAGCTGGCAAGAGGCCACGAGACCCAGCTCGAAGCGGGCTGCCTGGATGCACAAGGTCTGGCGCAACTGCACGAGCGCCTCAAGATGCCTCCAGCCGATGGCCTGGAGTCTGCGGCGCTGAGCCTGCAGCCGCAAGAGCGAGCCGCCTGCTGGCCCTACTCGGCCGTGATGACCAAGCCTTGGGTGCGCGATGGCCTGGCCCTGCTGACGCCTGCGGCAGAGCGGGGTCTGCCCGAGGCCCTGATCTACTTTCGCTCGCAATCACAGGCCACGACGAGCCCCACGCGCTGGACCTACCCGAGCGAGTCTGGCGCCCTGCGCCAGCTCTCGACGGCAGGCCTGCGCGCTGAGGACGGCGATCTGCAGGACGTGCCGGCGCACCTGATGTGGGAAGTCGAGCTGATGGCCCGGACCATGGTCCAAGCGCTCAAACTGTCGCCCGGTACCCACCATTTGCGCTTGACCCTGGCTGCAGACCGGCAAAGCGGGCTTGAAAAGATCTATGCGATCGAACTGCTCGAGTCGGCCACGTTTGGGCAGGTGGAGGCGGCCATCTGGCTGGATCGACAGGGCGTGCCCGGCGCCTATTTCAGCTTGCAAGGTCTGGACTACGAGCGAATGCTTTGGCAGTCGCCGGTGCAATTTAGTCGCATCTCGCGCGGCGTGGGCCCGAGCGTGACCACCATCCGGCGCAAGGTGGCGGTCAAGACGCGCAAGCAGGGCAAGCCGCGGACCGTGGTTCGCACCTTCCGGGTCAGGGGCCAGCATATCGGGATCGACTTTGCAGCGCCTACCGGCACGCCAGTCGTTGCGGTGGCGGATGGGGAAGTCCTGCACGCCGACTTCAATGGCGGCTACGGCAAGCTGATCATCATCGACCACGGCCAAGGGCATCACACCTATTACGCCCATCTGTCGGCCTATGCGAGCGACATCCGGCCCGGCACACCGGTGCGTCGCGGCGAGACGATCGGCTTTGTGGGATCGACCGGCTTTTCGACCGGTCCGCACCTGCATTACGAAATTCGCAAGCAGGGGCTCTACATCGACCCGACCCTCTCGCACAACAAGCTTGAGTTCTGGACCCTGAGCGAACCGGAGCAACCCGCCTTGCTCGCACGATTGCTGATGCTGCAATGGGCGCCCAAGTCAGTGCCAGCCTTGATCGAGGCCAGCCGGGGGGCGCAGTAAGTCGACGGGCCACCCAGCAAGGCTTGCGCGCGCGACGGCACCGCGCTCAAAGCGGGCCGGTCATGCGGATCGGCACCGTCACCGGCCCATCATTGACCAGCGACACCTGCATGTCGGCTGCAAAGCGTCCTGTTTGGACGGGGCGGTGCAACTGAGCGGCGCGCTGCACAAAATAGTCGTACAGCCTCAAGCCGACTTCGGGCGCTGCGGCCGCGCCGAAGCTGGGCCGGTTGCCGCCCGAAACGTCGGCTGCCAAAGTGAACTGGCTGACCACCAGCAGCCCACCGGCCACATCCTGCACACTTAGGTTCATCTTCCCGCCCGGGTCGGCGAAGATGCGCAGCTTGAGAATCTTGGCCAGCATCTTGTCGGCCACGGCCTCGGTGTCCCCCGCTTCAGCACACCACAAGAGCAGCAAGCCCTGCCCGATCTGAGCGACGAGCTCGCCCTCGGTGTGCACGCTGGCCTGGCTGACCCGCTGTAGCAGCGCGATCACTTGAGATCCCTCGGGTCGTCGAAATGCGCCTCGACATCGCTAGGCAGCAACTCAATGGTCGCGCGCAGCCCGGGCACAGCGCTCATCAGAGCCTGCTCGACACTGGTGCGCAAGGCCGCGGCCCGGCCCAAGGTCCAACCGGCGGGCATGTGCATGTGCAGGCTGACAAAGCGTCGCTGGCCGGCCCGGCGCGTGCTGACATGATCAAAACGCACGATCACAGCCCCCGCTCGGTGATGCGCAAAGCCGGCCAGCACCTTGTCGATTTGGTGACGCAGCTGCGGCTCGAGCGACTCGTCCATCAGACCCCGGGAGGAGCGCCAAATCAGACGGGTGCCTTCGCGCAAGATATTGAGGGCCACCGCAATGGCCACCACCGCATCGAGCCAAAGCCAGCCACTCAGGCCTACCAGGGCAATGCCCAGCACCACGCCGCCAGAAGTCCAGACATCGGTCACCAGGTGCCGGGCATCGGCCTCCAGGGCCATTGAGCGGTGTCGGGCCGCGCTGCGAAGCATGACCCAAGCCAGCAAGCCATTGAGGGCCGAACTCAGGACAGACAGGCCCAAACCCCAGCCCAGGTCCTGCAGCGGCTGCGGATCGAACAGCTGATGGCTTGCGGTCCAGATAATGCCCAGGGCCGCCGCGATGATGAGCACCCCCTCAAAGCCAGAAGAAAAATACTCGGCCTTGTGGTAGCCATAGGGATGGTCTTCATCGGCCGGACGCTCGGCCACGGTCACCATGGCCAGGCCAAAAATCGCGCTGGCTAAGTTGACCAGAGACTCCAAGGCATCAGAGAGCATGCCGACAGAGCCGGTCAGCACCCAGGCCGAGGTCTTCAGTGCGATGGTCAGCAGCGCCACCGCAACCGAGACCATCAGCAGGCGGCGCGGATTGAGCCGGTTCAGCAGATCTTGCATTCGGGCATGTTAGCGGGGCAGTTCCTGCCCAGACAGGAGCCGGCAGCCGGGCATTGGCCCGAACTCAGGACAGCGTCACGCGTACAAACTTGCGCTTGCCCACCTGCACCACGTAGGTCCCGGCCGGCAATTTCAAGGACTTGTCGCTGACCACGGTGGAGTCGACCCGCACGCCTGCACCGTCAATCAGGCGATTGGCCTCGCTGCTTGAGGCAGCCAGGCCGGTGCTCTTGAGCACCGCAGCGATACCCAAGGGCGCACCTGACAAGGTCCTGTGGTCGATCTGCTCGGGCACGCCGCCCTGGCTGCGGCGCATGAAATCTTGCTCGGCCGCCTCGGCTGCCGCGGCACTGTGAAAGCGGGCCGTGATCTCCTTGGCCAGCATCACCTTGGCCTCCTTGGGATTGCGACCGGCGGCCACCTGATTTTGCAAGACCCCGATCTGGGCCATCGACTCGAAAGACAGCAAGGTGTACCAGCGCCACATCAGTTCGTCGGAGATGCTCAGCACCTTGGCAAACATGGTGTTGGCGTCCTCGGCAATGCCGATGTAGTTGTTCTTGGACTTGGACATCTTGTCGACGCCGTCGAGACCCTCGAGCAAGGGCATGGTCAAGATGCATTGCGGCTCCTGGCCGTATTCGGCCTGCAAATGGCGGCCCATCAGCAAATTGAACTTCTGATCGGTGCCACCGAGTTCCAGGTCCGCTTTCAGTGCCACCGAGTCATACCCTTGCATCAGCGGATACAGAAACTCATGCACTGAAATGGGGTTGCCGGCCTTGAACCGGTCATGAAAATCGTTGCGCTCCATCATGCGTGCGACGGTGTAGCGCGACGCCAGCTGAATCATGCCCATTGCACCCAATGGAAGTGACCACTCACTGTTGTAACGAATTTCTGTTTTTGCCGGATCAAGGACCAGGCTGGCTTGCCGATAGTAGGTCTGCGCATTGGCCTGGATCTGCTCGGGTGTCAAAGGCGGGCGGGTGGCATTGCGTCCGGAAGGGTCGCCGATCAGGCTGGTGAAGTCGCCGATGAGAAAAATTACCTGATGCCCTAAGTCTTGCAACTGGCGCAGCTTATTGAGCACCACCGTGTGGCCAAGGTGGATGTCCGGCGCCGTGGGGTCGAGCCCGAGCTTGATGCGCAGCGGCTGGCCGGTTTGCTCCGACCGCACCAGCTTGCGCAGCCAGTCGGCCTGCGGGATCAATTCATCGCAGCCGCGCTCGGTGACGGCCAAGGCCTGACGCACGGCATCAGAGACGGGGGCAGAGGCAGGGGTCTCGAGGTTCATACGAGCGTTAAAACATCCAGAAAAAGTGGGGGTAGGCAAAACCTGCTGGCCCCCTATAATGCCCAGTCTTTCTACGGCTCAGCACAGAGCGCGCATTGTAGGGCTCCCATCCTGCACCAATCCGCTTGCTGACCCAAACGTGCTACCCGTGCGCTATCGAGTATTGGATCTTTGTCTTGAATTCGAACTTGCTGACACAGCTGACAAGCCAAGCCTTGGACTTGCTTGACCGCCATCCGCGCCGGATCACTGGCGCGCTGGGCGCATTGCTGCTGGGAACCGGCATGACGGCATTTGGCGTGGCACCGCAGCTGCCGGACCCGGCCGACCAGCCCGTAACGACCGTGGTCGAGGCGGTGCAGCCCCTGCCCGTGGCCCAGCAAAGCGAAGCCCTGCTGGGCCACCGCTTCAATCTTTTTCGCACCGAACTCACGCGCAGCACCGATACGGCCGACAGCCTGCTGGCCCGCCTGGGCATCAGCGACGCACAAGCTGCCTCCTTCCTGCGCAAGGACGCACTGGCCAAAGCGCACTTGCTGGGCAGCGGCTCGCGCAGCGTCACGGCCGAGGCCGACGACGAGCAGCGATTGCTCAAGCTCACCATGCGCTGGGCCAGCGGCGACCAGAACTTTTTCAAGCGTCTGGTCATCGAGAGGCAAGGCGCAGGCTTTGCCGCGCGCGTGGAGACCGCTCCCTATTCCCGCTCAACCCGCCTGGTGGCGGGCGAAATCCAGAAATCTCTTGAAGGCTCCCTTGAGCGTGCCGGCCTGAGCCGCCCAGTAGGCGATCAGCTCACCCAGATTTTTAGCGGCAGCATGGACCTGTCCCGCACCGCGCGCAAGGGTGACCGCTTCAGCATTTACCATGAAGTGCTCGAGGCAGATGGAGAAGTGCTGCGCCCGGGCCGGGTGCTGGCGGCCGAACTGGTCTATGGCGGGCAGTCACAGCAGGCCATGTGGTTCCGCCACGAAGGCGCGGCAGGTCAGGGCAAAAGTGCCGCGCGCGCAGGTGCCGCAGGTGCCTACTACAGCATGGACGGCAAGACCCTCACCCGCGGCTACATCATGCCGCTGGAGAACGGCCGGCTGACCAGCAGCTTTGCCATGCGTCTCAATCCGGTGCTCAACCGCATGACGGCTCACAAAGGCGTCGACTATGCGGCCCCACCGGGCACGCCTGTGCTGGCGGTGGCCAACGGCATGGTTGATTTCGCCGGAAGCCAAAATGGCTACGGCAATGTGGTCTTCATCGATCACGGCAGAGGCCATGTCACTGTGTATGCCCACCTGAGCACCATGACGGTCCGGCAGGGCCAGCGCGTCAGCCAGGGCCAGCATATCGGCGGTGTGGGCGCTACTGGCTGGGCCACCGGCCCTCACCTGCACTTTGAGTTTCGCGTCAACGGCGTGCACCAAGATCCTGTCGAAATGGCCCGCAGCAGCCCGACCGGAGGCGCCGTGGCAGAAGCCGCCCTGCCGGCTTTTCGCCAAACTGCTCGCCTGATGCGCCAGCAACTCGAGGCGGCTGACAGCTTGGTGCCCACCCTCACCCAATAAACGCGTCATGCGCCTGTGACCCAGCGGCTGTTCATCGGCCTGATGTCGGGCACTTCGCTGGACGGCGTTGATGGCGTGCTGGCCGATTTTTCCGCGGCGCCCCGGGTGCTGGCACAAGCGAGCCGGCCAATGCCCTCAGAGCTCAGGCAAGACTTTCTGCGCCTGAACAGCTCGGGTGAAGATGAATTGCACCGGGCAGCGCTGGCTGCCAACGGCTTGACGCGACTTTACGCGCAGACGGTGCACGATCTGCTCGAACAAGCCCGGCGCCTGGGTATCGACGCCGCTGCGATCTCGGCCATCGGCGCGCATGGCCAGACGGTGCGTCACCAGCCTGGGGGCACAAACGGATACACCTGGCAACTGAACAACCCTGCCCTGCTGGCCGAGCTGACCGGGATCGATGTGGTCGCAGACTTGCGCAATGCCGATCTGGCCGCTGGGGGCCAAGGGGCACCTCTGGTACCGGGATTTCATGCGGCGCTTTGGGGCCATGGGCAATCCGAACTGGGCGTGCTCAACATCGGGGGCATCAGCAATCTGACGCTGCTTTCACCCAATCGGCCGGTGGTGGGGTTCGACTGCGGTCCAGGCAATGCCCTGATGGACCATTGGTGCGAGCGCCACACGGGCCAGCCTTTTGACGCCAATGGCCAGTGGGCCGCCAGCGGATGCGTGCAGCCTGCGGTGCTTGAGCGGCTGCTCGATGAGCCGTTTTTTGCCCAGGCGCCGCCTAAGAGCACCGGTCGCGACCTGTTTCATCCGCAATGGCTCGCGGCACGACTGGGCGAGGCCGCGCACAATGCTGCGCCGCAAGATGTGCAGGCCAGTCTGACGGCGCTGACGGCGCGGGTATGCGCCGACCATCTGCGGCGCTATCTGCCCTCGGCCCAGGAGTTGCTGGTGTGTGGCGGCGGCGCGCTCAATGCCGAATTGATGCGCCGCTTGCGCAGTGAGCTGCCCGGCTTGCCGGTGCTGGCCAGCGACGCACGCGGGCTTCCTGCCATGCAAGTAGAGGCCTGTGCTTTTGCCTGGCTGGCCTGGTGCTGGTTTGAACGTCGCCCAGCCAGCCGACCTGAAGTCACTGGAGCCCGGGGGGCACGGGTGCTCGGAGCCCTCTACCCGGCAAGCAGCCGGTAGGCGCCACGGTCAAGCCAACGACGCCCCGCATGGGCGCACGAGCCGCCTGAGCCCGCGCAGCCCGAATCTGCAGTTAGACGGAGAAGCTCGAACCGCAGCCGCAAGTGCTGCTCGCGTTGGGGTTTTTGATGACGAACTGGGCGCCTTCAAGATCGTCCTTGTAGTCAATCTCGGCGCCGGTCAGGTACTGGTAGCTCATGGCGTCAATCAGCAGCGAAACACCGTTTTTGGTCATCATGGTGTCGTCTTCGTTGACGATCTCGTCAAAGGTGAAGCCGTACTGAAAGCCGGAACAGCCGCCGCCTTGCACGAAGACGCGAAGTTTTAGCTCGGGGTTGCCCTCTTCAGCAATCAGATCGGCCACCTTGGCCGCCGCTGAGTCCGTGAAAACCAGCGGGTCGGGCATGTCAGTCGGAATTTCTTGGGCCACAGCGCTCATGACGAGCTCCTTGAAAATGCATGGATGGACAATAGTACAGTAATTTGATCAAGCACAGGCCCGCCCAGCCTTTGAAGCGAGGGACCAGACCATAAAAAAAGCCGCCGTACACGGCGGCTTTTTTAGGCGACAGCTCCCGCTCAGCGCTTGCTGAACTGCTTGCGACGGCGTGCCGAACGCAGACCGACCTTTTTACGCTCGACTTCACGAGCATCGCGGGTGACAAAGCCCGCTTGGCTCAAGGCCGGCTTGAGCGCGGCATCGTAGTCGATGAGCGCACGGGTGATGCCATGACGCACCGCACCGGCCTGACCCGACTCGCCGCCACCATGGACATTGACCATGATATCGAAGGCTTCGAGGTTGCCGGTGAGCACCAGCGGCTGCTTGGCGATCATGATGGAGGTCTCGCGGCCAAAATAGGCTGCAATGTCCTTGTCATTGATCGTGATCTTGCCGCTGCCCTTTTTCAGAAACACCCGCGCGACGCTGGATTTGCGACGGCCGGTGCCATTGTTCCATTGACCAATCATCTCGGCTCCTTAGATGTCCAACACTTTGGGCTGCTGAGCCGTATGGGGATGCTCAGCACCACCATAGACCTTGAGCTTTTTGATCATGGCATAGCCCAGCGGCCCTTTGGGCAGCATGCCCTTGACCGCCTTCTCTAGGGCGCGGCCAGGGTGCTTGGCTTGCATGTCGCGAAAGTTGGTGGCCGTGATGCCGCCGGGATAGCCGGAGTGGCGGTAGTAGACCTTGTCCAGGGACTTGGCTCCGGTCACGCGCAGCTGGGCTGCGTTGATGACGACGATGTAATCACCGGTGTCGACGTGAGGCGTGTAGATAGGCTTGTGTTTTCCACGCAGACGGAGAGCCACTTCGCTGGCGACTCGACCGAGAACCTTGTTGGCTGCGTCAATCACAAACCACTCATGCACGACCTCAGCGGGTTTGGCGCTGAAAGTTTTCATGAATGTGCTCTTGAGAAAAGAACCCCTGCGGGGTCCGTAGGACACCTATTCCACGGTCGGTGCTCCTCTGATGGGAGCCTCTTAGGTGGCTTGCGCACGCATCCAAGCAGCAGCTCGGACGGCGCGTCTTCCGGCGGGTGTCAGACGCTGAAGAACTAGGCATTATACAAATTCGGCGGGGACCGGCCCCAAGGTCTGCGTCGCTGCGGTTAGCATCGGGTCATGTTCAGTTACCGCCACGCCTTCCATGCCGGCAACCATGCCGATGTGCTCAAGCACATCACGCTGCTGGCCTTGCTCAAATACCTGACACAAAAAGAGGCGCTGACGGTCATCGACACCCACGCCGGCGCGGGGCTGTACCGCCTCGACGGCGACTACAGCCAAACCAGCGGCGAGGCCAGTGAAGGCGTGCTGCGACTGGCGACGGCTTTGCACAAAAAACCCGAGGAAGTAGAGCCGGCCATCGGCAGCTACCTGGATCTGCTGGGCAGCCTCAACCCCGGTTTCCAGACCGCGCACGATCCGGCAGCCCTGCGGGTCTACCCCGGATCACCCTTCATCGCCTCGCAATTTCTGGCCGGTCGCCATAAGCTCAAGCTGTTTGAACTGCACCCCACCGACTTTCGGGCGCTGTCGGGCAATATGGGGCAACTCGAACTCGGCCGCAGCGTGGCCTGCACCATGCAAGACGGCTTTGAAGCCCTGCGCCCGCTTCTGCCGCCGCCCTCGCGCCGGGCGCT
>CANHBU010000020.1 GCA_947458345.1 Comamonadaceae bacterium | reverse complement strand
GCCCGCGTGCAACTGGCCCAGGCGGCCAACACCTTGAGCTTTGTGGATGGACGGGTTCTGGCCGACAACACCGACGGTCTGGGGCTGGTGCACGACATTGAGGTCAACGCCGCACGCAAGCTCCAGGGTCAGGACATCTTGCTGCTAGGCGCCGGTGGCGCTGCAGCCGGCGTACTCGGGCCCCTGCTGCTGACCGGGCCCCGGCGCATCGCCGTGGCCAACCGAACAGCGGCCAAGGCGCAAGCACTGGTCGAGCAGCACCGCAGCCATCCGAGCCTGCAGCAGCACGCCCTGGGGCGCACCGGGCTGATCGCCCTGCCGCTCGATGCGCAGCTGCCGGCCTTTGATGTGGTGATTAACGCCACCGCCGGCAGCCTGCAAGGCGCTGAGCTGCCGATCGCGGCCCAGGCCCTGCGGCCCGGCGCACTGGTCTACGACATGATGTACGGCCCTCAGGCCGAGCCCTTCTTGCGCTGGGCTGGCGCGCACGGCGCGCAAACGCGCGACGGCCTGGGCATGCTGGTCGAGCAGGCGGCCGAGTCGTTTTTCATCTGGCGCGGCATTCGGCCACCAGCCCACGAGGTGCTGGCGCAGCTTCGGGCCGCACTTTGAGCGGCCCATGAAAATCGCGATTCGACTGCTGGGGCTGCTGCTGCTGGCGCTGCTGAGCCTGCAGCTGTACTTTGCAGCGCGCATCGCCATGATGCGCTGGGTCGATCCGGAATCGACCAGCTTTCAGCGCGGCGAGATCCGGCGCCTGGTGGCAGGCACCGGAGAGCTGGCCTGGCGCCAGCAGTGGGTGCCCTACGAACGCATCGCCGATACGCTCAAGCGCGCCGTCATCGCCTCCGAAGATGCCAGCTTTAGCGAGCACGATGGCGTGGACCTGGAGGCGCTGGAGAAGGCCTGGGAGAAAAACCAGCAGGCCGAGCAAGAGGCACGCCGACGCGCCGAACGCGCCGCCCAGCAGGCCCGGCGGCGCGCCGAAACGCAAAAGAGTCCTGCTCAGCCGCCCGTGGTGGCCACACCGCCGCCCAAGATCGTCGGGGGCTCCACCATCACCCAGCAACTGGCCAAAAACCTGTTCTTGTCGGGCGAGCGCACGCTGGTGCGCAAGGCGCAGGAGTTGGTGCTGACCGTGATGCTCGAGGCCTTGCTGAGCAAACAGCGCATCTTGGAGATTTACCTCAACAGTGTCGAATGGGGCGAGGGCGTGTTCGGTGCCGAAGCGGCCGCCCAACACTATTACCGCAAGAGCGCAGCGCGGCTGAGCGCCTACGAGGCGGCCCGGCTGGCAGTGATGCTGCCGCGGCCGCGTTTTTTTGAAAAGCGCGCGCAGTCGGCCTACCTGGCCGCGCGGGCGCAGACCATCACAGTGCGCATGAATGCGGTGGTCTTGCCATGACGCAAGCGGCCAGCACGCGCATTTTGGGCATCGATCCGGGTCTGCAGGTGGCCGGCTTTGGCGTGATCGAGGCCAGCGGTCTGCAACTGCACTACGTGGCCAGCGGCACGATACGCACGGCTGCGGCCAGCGGGCTGCCGCAGCGGCTCAAGACGCTGTTCGAGGGCATCGAGGCGGTGCTCGAGCGCTACCGGCCCGACGCCAGCGCCGTGGAGATCGTTTTTGTCAACAACAACCCGCAGGCCACGCTCATGCTGGGCCAGGCGCGCGGGGCCTGCGTCAGCGCACTGGTCATGGGCGGGCAGCCGGTCAACGAGTACACCGCCTTGCAATTGAAAAAAGCAGTGGCTGGTCATGGACGGGCCAGCAAGGCCGAGGTGCAGCACATGGTCCAGCGCCTGCTGCGACTGCCCGCACTGCCCGGGCCTGATGCAGCCGACGCCCTGGGCCTGGCGATCACGCATGCCCATGTGGGCTCGGCCATGGCGCGCCTGAGCCAGGCCGCAAACCAAAGCCCCACCGCCGAGGCGCTGGCGGGGCGCTACCGCAGCGGGCGCAGCCGCTAGCCAGCCTCAGCCCAAGAACAGGCTGCCTCTACAGCACGCGCTCTGCGATGAGCACCGCAAAAAAGCCCAGCGCTGCAATGAGCGTCCACTTGAGGATGACCACGCCCCAGGCGCGGTAGTGGGGCCGGCCTGTGGCGATGTAGAAGACAAAGCAGGCGCCGGCGCCCAGCAGCAGCAAGAAAATCAGCCAGCGAAACAGCAGCATGGCCGCTCTACCAGGCCGGGGCCAGTTGCGCGAGACCGCGTGGCGCCTGACGCTCGTCGTCAAAGGTCACCACCTGCCAAGCATCGGGCTGCGCCAGCAGCTGGCGCAGCAGCCGGTTGTTGAGCGCATGACCCGACCGGAAGGCGCTGTAGGCGCCGATCAGGGGTTGGCCCAGCAGATACAGATCGCCCATGGCATCGAGTATCTTGTGTTTGACGAATTCGTCGTTGTAGCGCAGCCCGTCGGCGTTGAGCACCTTGTAGTCGTCCATCACGATGGCATTGTCCAGGCCGCCGCCGAGCGCCAGCCCGTTGGCACGCATCATCTCGACGTCACGGGTAAAGCCGAAGGTGCGAGCGCGGGCGATGTCGCGCACATAGGAGCCGGTGGCCATATCGAACTCGACGCGCTGGCCCGTGGAGTCGACTGCCGGATGGTCGAAGTCGATTTCAAAGCTCAGCTTGTAGCCCTCGTAGGGGCTCAAGGCAGCCCACTTGAGCTGCGCGCCCTCGCCCTCACTGACCTCGACCTTGCGCAAGAGACGCACAAAGCGCTTGGGCGCATCTTGCAGCACAAGGCCGGCCGACTGCAAGAGAAAGACGAATGACGAAGCTGAGCCGTCAAGGATGGGAACCTCTTCTGCCGTGATGTCGATATACAGGTTGTCCAGGCCCAGCCCGGCGCAAGCCGACATCAGGTGCTCGACCGTAAACACCTTGGCCTGTCCGGCTGAGATGGTGGAGGCCATGCGGGTGTCGGTCACTGCGGCAGCCGAGACCTTGATGTCCACCGGCTCGGGCAGATCGACACGCCGAAACACAATGCCGGTGTTGGGCGCCGCCGGCCGCAGGGTCAGCTCGACCCGCTGGCCGCTGTGCAGGCCCACGCCCACGGCTTTGGTCAGACTGCGAAGGGTGCGCTGGGCCAACATGGCGTGATTTTAAAGGAGCGCGGTCCCTGTCGCCGCAGCGAACGCCGCATTGCCGGCAGGGACAAGGGGCAACGCTCAGGCCCGATCCACACCGGAGCAGGCCGCTGCGCTGCAGCCGCCTGCTCCACCACCACGGATCGCCTGGGCCCGTACAGCCTCACGGGCTCGCAGCGAGCTCAGACCGCTCGGACCTCAATCGGCCTGCCGACGCAAAAAGGCCGGAATCTCCAGGTCATCCATGCCACCGGCAGCCAAGGCATCGACTTTGGCGGCCGCCTGATTGCGGTTGTTGCGCCAGACGCTGGGCACAGACAGGCTCTCATAGCTGGCCTGACCCAGACCGTTGCCAGCGCCTGTGGGGCCAACTTGCACCGGCATGTTGTCGGTGCCTGTGCGGGCAATGACCTGCAGGGGCGGCGCGGTGCGACGTGCGCCCTGGCGATTGAGGCCCGTGGCCACCACCGTCACGCGCAGTTCATCGCCCAGCGATTCGTCGTAGGCGGTACCGTAGATGACGTGGGCATCGGGTGCGGCAAAGGCGCTGATGGTCTTCATCGCCAGCTTGGTCTCGTTGAGTTTGAGCGAGCCCTTGGCCGCGCTGATGAGCACCAACACGCCCTTGGCTCCGTTCATGTCCACGCCATCGAGCAGCGGGCAGGCCACCGCCTGCTCGGCCGCAATGCGCGAGCGGTCGGGGCCGCTGGCGCGGGCCGTGCCCATCATGGCCTTGCCTGGCTCGCCCATGACGGTGCGCACGTCTTCAAAGTCCACATTGACCAGCGCCTGCACATTGATGATCTCGGCAATGCCGCCCACCGCGTTTTTGAGCACATCGTTGGCGTGGGCGAAGGCCTCGTCTTGCGAGATGTCCTCACCCAGCACCTCGAGCAGCTTCTCATTGAGCACCACGATCAAGGAGTCCACATTGGCTTCGAGTTCAGCCAGACCGGCGTCGGCATTGGCCGTGCGGCGCGGGCCCTCGAACTCGAAGGGTTTGGTGACCACCCCGACCGTCAAAATGCCCATCTCCTTGGCAATGCGCGCGATCACGGGCGCAGCACCCGTGCCGGTGCCGCCGCCCATGCCGGCGGTGATGAAGAGCATGTGCGCCCCGTCAATGGCCGCACGAATATCGTCGGCTGCCGCCTCGGCCGCCTCGCGGCCGCGATCGGGCCGGCTGCCGGCACCCAGACCAGAGCCGCCGAGCTGAATCACCTTGTCGGTGGGGATGCGGTTCAGAGCCTGCGCGTCGGTGTTGGCGCAGATGAACTCCACGCCCTGCACATGACTGGCGATCATGTGCTCGACGGCGTTGCCGCCACCGCCGCCCACGCCGATCACCTTGATCTGCGTGCCCTGATTGAATTCCTCGATTTCCATCATTTCGATGCTCATGGGAGCCTCCTTTTATCCTGCAGTTGCCTTGAATCTAAACCGTTGTATTGGAGATGGGTCGCATATTCATCATGAGGGCGGGTCGGCACCTCCTGCATGGGTCAAACCATGGAAACGGGTGAAACGTGCGGCGTGTCTGTTCATCAGAAATTTCCCACCAGCCACTCCTTGACGCGGCCGAAAGCGTTGTGCACGCTGCCCGCTTTTTGCGAGACCTTCAGGCCGCGCACGCGCGCCAGCCGGGCCTCCTCCATCAGGCCCATCACGGTGGCTGCGCGCGTTTGGGCCACCATGTCCGACAAGCCGCTGGAGTAGCGCGGTATGCCCCTGCGCACCGGCTTGAGAAAGATGTCCTCACCGAGCTCGACCATGCCGGCCATCACGGCGCTGCCGCCGGTGATGACCACGCCAGACGAGAGCATCTCCTCGTAGCCCGAGTCGCGGATGACCTGCTGCACGAGCGTGTAGATCTCCTCGACGCGTGGCTCGATCACGCCAGCCAGCGCCTGGCGCGAGAGCATGCGCGGGCCGCGATCGCCCAGGCTGGGCACCTCCACCTGCGTCTCCGGATCGGTCAGCAGTTGCTTGGCGCAGCCACTTTCGACCTTGATGTCCTCAGCGTCCTTGGTCGGCGTGCGAAGGGCCATCGCAATATCGCTGGTGATCAGGTCGCCCGCAATCGGCACCACGGCCGTGTGCCGGATCGCACCGCCCGTAAAAATCGCCACATCGGTGGTTCCGGCGCCGATATCGACCAGGGCCACGCCCAGCTCCTGCTCATCCTGGCTGAGCACGGCCAGGCTGGAGGCCAGCGGGTTGAGCATCAGCTGATCGACCTCCAGGCCGCAGCGGCGCACGCACTTGACGATGTTCTCGGCCGCGCTCTGAGCGCCAGTGACGATATGCACCTTGGCTTCGAGCCGAATGCCGCTCATGCCGATGGGTTCGCGCACATCCTGGCCATCGATCACGAATTCCTGCGGCTCGACCAGCAGCAGGCGCTGATCGGTCGAGATGTTGATCGCCTTGGCCGTCTCGATCACACGGGCCACATCGGCCTGGGTGACCTCTTTGTCCTTGACCGCCACCATGCCGCTCGAATTCATGCCGCGGATGTGGCTGCCGGTGATGCCGGTGTAGACGCGCGAGATCTTGCAATCGGCCATCAGCTCGGCTTCCTTGAGTGCCTGCTGAATGCTCTGCACCGTGGCGTCGATGTTGACCACCACGCCACGCTTGAGGCCGTTGCTGGCGGCCACGCCCAGGCCGGCGAGTTTGAGTTCGCCGCCCGGCAGCACTTCGCCGACCACCACCATCACCTTGCTGGTTCCGATGTCGAGCCCGACGACGAGATCCTTGTATTCCTTGGCCATAAATTCACCTTGTTGTCTTGCTTGCCCTGTCGCCATCGACCGTCGTCACGCCGCGCAAACGCAGGGCGTAACCATTGGGATAGCGCAAATCGGCCGATTCGATATTGCGTCCGAAACGCGATGAGGTCTGCGACACCGTCGCCACAAAGCGCCTGACCCGCTGCACGATGTCTTGCACGCTGCCCGGGCCGATGTCGATCACGGCGCCGCTTTCGAGCCGGGCGCGCCAGCCACCCCGGCCCGTCAGCTCAAGCTGGGTCAGCTCGGTGTCGAGGCCGCCGAACAGCGGCCCGAGCTCGCGGTAGGCCTGCAAGACCAAGGCCGATTGCATGCGGGGGCCGGCCAGTCGCGGCAGGCTCTCGGGCTCCACATCGCCTTGGTTGACCTCAAAGACCTCACCGAGGTGGTTGATCAGCCGCACGTCATCGTCTAGCCCCCACATGGCCACCGCCTGGTGTTCCTGCAGCTGCACCCGCAGGCGGTTGGGAAACTCGCGCCGCACCACCGCCTGCCGAACCCAGGGCACCGACTCAAAAGCCGATTTAGCCTGCTCCAAATTGACCGTGAAGAAATTGCCCGCCAGCTTGGGCGCCACATTGGCGCGCAGGGTCACCGCATTGTTGTGGGTCAGCTCATTGTCGATTTGAATTTTTTGCAGAATAAAGGCCGGCTGGCGCGCCAGATGGTGCAGCACCAGGCCCAGCGCCATGGCGGCAAAAGCCAGCAGCAAGACCGCGCTCAGGGCATTCATCAGGCGAACATCGAGCGGGCTCATGGGCGTCGGCCTCCCCCGTCCAGACTCGCCGATGCGAGCACGCTCAGGCACAGCTCTTCGTACGACAGGCCCGCAGCGCGTGCCGACATGGGCACCAGCGAGTGGCCGGTCATGCCCGGCGAGGTGTTCATCTCCAGCAAATAGGGCAGGCCCGTGGCCGCGTCAACCATGACATCGGCCCGCGCCCAGCCTCTGCAGCCCAGGCTGCGGTAGGCATCGAGCACCATCTGGGCAATGGCCTGCTGCTCGTCCTCGGGCAAGCCGCAGGGCACCAGGTACTGGACCGCGTCGGTGAAGTACTTGTTTTGGTAGTCGTAGTTGCCCTCGGGCGCCACGATGCGGATCAGTGGCAAGGCCCGAGCTTGCGCGCCAGTGCCAAGCACCGGACAGGTCAACTCCGGGCCGTCGATGAACTGCTCGCACAAAATATCGGCATCGAGCTGGGCGGCCTGCTCCAGGGCAGCGGGCAACTGCTGGCGGGCGGTGACCTTGCTCAGACCGATGGAGGAGCCCTCGCGCGCGGGCTTGACGATCAGGGGCAAGCCGAGCGTGGCCAGCACGTGCTCGACGTCGGCCGGCGTGTAACGCCCATGGCGCAGCACCACATAGCCCGGCGTGCGCAGGCCGTCGCACTGCCACAACCGCTTGGTCATGGCCTTGTCGATGGCCAGACTCGAGGCCATCACGCCCGAGCCAGTGTAGGGCAGTCCCAGCAACTCAAGGGCGCCCTGAACCGTGCCGTCTTCACCGAAACGGCCATGCAGGGCAATAAAGCAGCGTGCAAAGCCTTCGGCGCGCAAATCGAACAAGGAGCGCTGGGCCGGATCAAAAGCGTGGGCATCGACGCCGCAGCCGCGCAAGGCCTGCAGCACGCCCTGGCCCGAAAGCAGGGAAATGTCGCGCTCGGCCGACTGCCCGCCCATCAACACAGCGACCTTGCCCAGGCTGCGCACATCGGTGCTCATGATGCCGCTCCTGCCTGTTCCATCACCTTGCCCGGCACCTGACCAATCGAGCCTGCGCCCATGCACAGCACCACATCGCCATCGCGTGCTTTGTGCAAGATGGCCTGGGGCATCTCCTCAATCGCTTCGACGAAGACCGGCTCGATCTTGCCGGCCACGCGCAAAGCGCGCATCAGCGCGCGCCCGTCAGCGGCCACAATGGGCGCCTCGCCGGCCGCATAGACCTCAGCGAGCAGCACCGCGTCGGCCTGCCCAATCACCTTGACAAAGTCTTCGAAGCAGTCGCGCGTGCGGCTGTAGCGATGCGGCTGAAACGCCAGCACCAGGCGCCGCCCCGGGAAAGCGCCCCGGGCAGCGGCCAAGGTGGCGGCCATCTCAACCGGATGGTGGCCGTAGTCGTCAATCACGGTGGCCTGCCCGCCGCCGGCCAGCGCGGCCTGGCCGTAACGCTGAAAACGCCGCCCAACGCCCCGGAACTCGGCCAGCGCCTTTTGCACCGCGGCATCGGGCACATCGAGCTCCACCGCAATCGCGATGGCCGCCAGCGCATTGAGCACATTGTGCTGGCCCGGCAAGTTAAGCACCACCGGTAGATCGGGCAAGGTCACGCCGTTGCGCCGCTGGACGGTAAAGTGCATCTGCCCCTGCGCATGCCGCAACTCCAGGGCCCGCACCTGCGCCTGCTCGCCCAGGCCGTAGCTGGTAACTGGGCAAGAGAGCTGGTCAGCGATCTCGCGCACGGCCGGATCGTCGGTGCACAAGACGGCGGTGCCGTAAAACGGCATGCGGTGCAGAAAATCGACGAAGGCCGACTTGAGGCGGCCAAAGTCGTGGCCATAGGTCTCCATATGGTCGGCATCGATGTTGGTGACCACCGCCATCACGGGCAGCAAATTGAGAAACGAAGCGTCGGACTCGTCGGCTTCGACCACGATGTAGTCGCCCCCGCCGAGCTTGGCATTGGCACCCGCACTGTTGAGACGCCCGCCGATGACAAAGGTCGGGTCGAGCCCGCCCTCGGCCAGCACGCTGGCCACCAGCGAGGTGGTGGTGGTCTTGCCGTGGGTGCCGGCAATGGCAATGCCGCGCTTGAGCCGCATCAACTCGGCCAGCATCGAGGCGCGCGGCACCACCGGAATATGCCGCGCCCGCGCGGCCAGCACCTCGGGGTTGTCAGACTTGACGGCCGTCGAGGTGACCACCGCATCGACCGAATCGAGGTTGCCAGCGGCATGGCCCACAAAAGTGCGGATGCCCAAACTGGCGAGCCGGCGCAAGGTGGCGCTGTCGGCCAGGTCGGAGCCTGAGACGAGATAGCCCAGGTTGTGCAGCACCTCTGCAATACCGGACATGCCCGAACCACCGAGCCCGATGAAATGGATGCGCTTGACCGCGTGCTTCATGCGACCAGCTCCTCACAGGCTCGCACCAAGACCTCGGTCGCCTCGGTTTTTTCCAGCGCTTTGGCGGCGCTGGCGCGCTGCAGCAATTGCGCGCGGTCGAGCTGGGCCAGCAGCTCGGCCAGGGCGGCCGCAGTCAGGGTGTGCTGCGGCATCAGCCAGCCCCCGCCGGCCTCGACCAGATGCATCGCGTTGCGGCTTTGGTGGTCGTCGACGGCATGGGGGAAGGGCACGAAGACGGCGGCCACACCGATGGCGGCCACCTCGGTGACGGTGGAGGCACCGGCGCGGCAAATGACAAGATCGGCCTGCGCGAGCGCAGCAGCGGTGTCTTCGATGAAGGCCGTCAGCTCAGCCTGCACGCCGGCCTCCTGGTAGCGCGCCTGCAAGGCCTCGAGATGGCCGGCGCCGCTTTGATGGAGGACCTGCGGCCGCTGCGCAGGCGCGAGCAAGGCCAGGGCCTGCGGCACGGCTTCGTTGAGGGCCTGCGCGCCCAGGCTGCCGCCCAGCACCAACAGACGCAGCGGCCCGCTGCGTCCAGCAAAACGCTGGGCCGGCACCGGCTGCGACAAAAAGGCCGCACGCAAGGGGTTGCCGACCCACTGGGCCTTCTTGAGCACGCCGGGAAAAGCCGAGTACACCCGATCGGCCACTTCGGCCAGAACCCGGTTGGCCAAACCGGCCACCGAGTTTTGCTCGTGCAGCACCAGGGGCTTGCCCAGCAGCACGCTCATCATGCCGCCGGGGAAGGTGATGTAGCCGCCCAGCCCGATCACCACATCCGGACGGATGCGGCGCAGCAGCGCAATGCTTTGCCCAAAGCCCAGCAGCAGGCGCATCGGCAGCAGGGCCGCAGTCAGCAGCCCTTTGCCACGCAAGCCGCCAAAATCAATCGCATCGAAGGGCAGACCCCGCGCCGGCACCAGCTGGCTTTCCATGCTGGGCCTTTGCGCCGTGCCCTTGCCGCCGAACCAGTGCACGCGCCAGCCGCGCTCACGCAAGGCCTCGGCCAGAGCCAGCCCGGGAAAGATGTGCCCTCCGGTGCCACCGGCCATGACCATGGCGCAAGGCGCGCGCCCATCGCGCAGCGCCGCGCTCACGTTCGTCCCCCGCGCATCAGGATGCGGTTTTCGTGGTCCACACGCAGCACCACCGCCAGCGCCAGCACGTTCATCAAGATGGCCGAGCCGCCGTAGCTCATGAAGGGCAAGGTCAGGCCTTTGGTGGGCAAGGCGCCCAGATTCACGCCCATGTTGATCAGAGACTGAAAGCCGATCCAGATGCCCACGCCCTGGGCCACCAGGCCGGAAAACAAGCGGTCCATGGCAACGGCCTGACGGCCAATGTGCATGATGCGGCGAATCAGCCAGACAAACAGCGCCATGATCACCAGCACCCCGACCAGGCCAAACTCCTCACCGATGACGGCCAGCAAGAAGTCGGTGTGCGCCTCCGGCAGCCAATGCAGTTTCTCGATGCTGCCGCCCAGCCCTACGCCCGTGAGCTCGCCGCGGCCAAAGGCAATGAGCGAGTGCGACAACTGATAGCCCTTGCCGATGGCATGCTTGGCCGACCAGGGATCGAGGTAGGCAAAGATGCGTTCGCGCCGCCAGTCGCTGGCCCAGATCATGACGACGAAGGCCAGGATCACGATCGCTGCGATGAAGAAGAACATGCGCGCGTTGACGCCGCCCAAAAACAAGATGCCCATGGCGATGACGGCAATGACCAAAAAGGCCCCCATGTCCGGTTCGGCCAGCAGCAGCATGCCCACCACCGCCAGGGCCGCGCCCATGGGCAGCACCGCACGGAAAAAACGCTCCTTGACCTCCATCTTGCGCACCATGTAGTCGGCCGCGTAAATGAGCACCGCAAACTTGGCCAACTCCGAGGGCTGAAAGTTAAACACCCCCAGCGAAATCCAGCGGCGCGCGCCATTGACGCCGCGACCGATAAAGGGAATGAGCACGATCACCAGCAAGGCCAGAGCGGCAATGAAGAGCCAGGGCGCAAGCTTCTCCCAGGTCGACATCGGAATCTGAAAGGCCAGCACCGCCACCACCAGGGCCACGGCCAGAGAAAAGATATGGCGCAGCAGGAAGTGCGTGTGCTCGTAACGCGCGAACTTGGGGTTGTCGGGCATGGCCACCGAGGCCGAATACACCATCACCAGGCCCCACAGCAGCAAGGCCATGGCGACAAAGACCAGGGCCTGGTCAAAGCCGAGCAAGCGCACGGGCATCGAGGGCCCGAGCACCCGGCCGGGCATGCCTGTGCGCACCGGCAAGTGCGCCGAGGGTGCGGCCGACAGCCAGGACGGCTTGAAGCGCTCGAGCCAGGCCGCGCTCACAGCATCACCCCCTGCTCTTGTGCCAACTCCACCACCGCCTGCCGGAACACCTCGCCGCGGTGACCGTAGTCGCGAAACATGTCAAAGCTGGCACAGGCCGGCGAGAGCAGCACCGCATCGCCGGGCTGGGCCAAGCCCAGGGCCAGCTGCACCGCCTGGGGCAGATCGGGCGCATCGTGCAAAGCCACGCCACTGGCCTGCAAAGCCTGGCGCAGCAGCGGCGCGTCGCGGCCGATCAGCAGCACCGCACGCGCATGCTCGGCCACGGGCGCGGCCAGCGGCGTGAAGTCCTGCCCCTTGCCCTGCCCGCCCAGGATGACCAACACACGGCGCTCGGCGCCCAGGCCCTTGAGGGCAGCGACCGTGGCGCCCACATTGGTGCCCTTGCTGTCGTCAAAAAACTCGACGCCCTGGATCACGCCGACCGGCTCGACCCGATGCGGCTCGCCCCGGTATTGGCGCAGCCCATGGAGCATGGGAGCGAGCGCACAGCCGGCCGCGGTGGCCAAGGCCAAAGCAGCCAAGGCGTTGCAGGCGTTGTGGCGGCCGCGGATCTGCAAGGCCTCGGCCGGCATCAGGCGCTGAATGTGCGCTGGCTCCTGCGGCTCGCCCTTGCGCCGCTTGAGGGTCTCGTCGGATTGGGCGGCGCGCACCAGCCAGGTCATGCCGGCAGCCACTTCCAGCCCCCAATCACCGGCTGCCTGGGGCAGATCGGCACCAAAAGTCTGATGGGCGCGCACTTGCGCTGCCCGCGTCTTGCCGGCTGGGGGCAACTGGGCCATCACCAGCGGATCATCGCGATTGAGCAGCATCAAGGCCTGCTGGCCGTAGATGCGAGCCTTGGCCTGGGCATAGGCCTGCATCGAGCCATGCCAGTCCAAATGGTCCTGCGACAAGTTGAGCACCGTCGCTGCGGTGGGCTCGAAGCCCTCGACGCCGTCGAGCTGAAAACTCGACAGCTCCAGCACCCAGACCTCGGGCAGGCTTTGGCGATCGAGCGCCTGACCCAAGGTATCG
>CANHBU010000019.1 GCA_947458345.1 Comamonadaceae bacterium | reverse complement strand
TGATCCGGCTGATGGCTTGCGCGCCACTGATCCGGATCGAGCCAACCGCGCTTGCGCCGCTGGTGTCGATCGACTCGACCAGCTCGCCATCGACCAGCACATCGAGCACGCCTGCGCCTTCTTGGCGCAAGTAGTGCAGCGTCACTGTCCGCACCCCGCTTGGGGCGCCGCTTGCGCTCGGATCGAACTCGACGGCAGCGCCCGCTTCGCGGCTGTGCAGGGCAAACAGGCCGAGCCCGACGGCCTGCGGCGAAGCATCGGCTGCGCGCGGGGCCAGCTCGTGTTGCCAGCGGCCTTGCCGGCACAGGGCCTTGGCCGGCAGCCGGATGCCCAGCGAGCCGTAGAGCAGATTGATATGGCCAGCGCCACCGGCGCCGTAGCGGGCCTGCAGTTGACGGCGCAGCTCGCCGACAAAAAATTCTGCCGCCATGTGACTGCCGCCCCAAATCCCGATGCGCGCGATCGTCGGGCCGGAGGCCTCGCGCAGCTGCTGGTGAAGCAGCTTGACCCAATCGTCGTGCGGCAGGCTCTGGCGCAGCTCATCGCGGGTTGGCGGCGGCAGGGTCTGGGTGAGCAGTTCGCGCTCTTGCTCTTCGGTCAGCGGCAGCTCTTCCTCCTGTGAGCCCGCCGGTGCCGGCCCGCCCTCGCCAGGTCGTGCGCTCGGGGAGGGCGGTTTGGCCGCTGGCCTGCATTTGAGCGGCTCCAGGGTGACGCCCCCTGCCACCGAAAAGGCACGGTGCAGCCCGCTGTCGGCCGTTTTGCGGGCATCGGTCGGGCCCATCTCCTGCGCAGCCAGGCAGCTCGAGAGCATCAGGCCGGCCAGGCCAAAGCGCCATGCCCCGAGGTGAGCTTTCACGGTCGCCCCTTGTGTTGTTCGTGGCCGTGCAGCAGCGCATCGGCCAGCCCTTGCCCGATGCGGTGCAGACCTTTTTCCGTCAGATGCATCAGGTCCGTCCAGGCCAGTCCCTGTTGCAGCCAGCGGGCAAACGCATTTTGGCCCCCCATGAACTGCCAGCTGTCCCAGAAGGCGCAGCCCAGCTCCCGGCTGGCCTGGCGCTGCAGCTCCACCATGCGGGCCATGGTTTTTTTCGAAACCAGCCGGCCCTCGTCGTCGAGCATGGCTTGGTCTGTGGGGCTCATGAGCAGGCAAGCCGCCGTCGGTGCGCCCCGCCGAAGCACGCCGACAGCCCGCATAAAGCCTTCCCGGTAGATCCGGCCGTCTCCTTGCAAAATGCCACCGTGGCCGGCGTCGTTGCCGCCGAGCATTACCACGATCAGTTCGGGCTGGCGCACACGGGTTTGATCGGCCAGGTGCTCGGCATTGAACTGGCGGATCGATCCACTGGCAATGCCCACGACCGCTGTGGTTTCCCAGGTGATGCCTTGGCCGGTTTCGAGCGCCAGACCGTAGATTTCCAGGCCGTTTTCTTGCACCAGCAACTGGCCCGAGACGATGGGCTCGGGGTGCTCAAGCAGCCATTGATCGAAGCTGGCGTGCTCGATGCGGCGCAGCGCCGTCACCGGCGCACCATTGACCTGCAGGCGCAGGGCATCGCTGCGGCGTGATTTTTGCGCGTAGATTTCCAGCTTCTGGCCCAAAGCTTGCCCGGAGCGTGCCGGTGCGAATTGCACGCCAGCGGCAGCGCCCCGGGCTTTGGCGACGATGCCGCCGAGACCGTAGCGACCCTGGTTGCCGCCGTGGAGGATGGTCAAGATGTCCCATTCGCCGCTGCGCTGTACCCGCACATCGTCGCGCCGCATCCAGCGTGGGTCCATCCCGGCGACGAAAAAGCCTGGGCCCCCATCGCCAAATTCTGCCTTCAGCCGCCGCCGCACGGTCTTGGCAATGCCGTCGCCGGCCAAGGTGGAGTCGCCGTAGTGCAGCACCCGCACGGGGCCAGCCCGGTCGGTGCGCGCCAGCGCGCTGTAGAAGGGGCGCAGGTGTTCGACCCCTTCGATCGGCAGCAAAACGCTCTGGCCGCTGGCCAAGCTCGCTGGCGCTTTGGCCGCAGCGCTGACCGGCGCTGCTGCCCCAGCGACTGCAGCGTCTTGCGTGGGTTTGGCGTCTGCAGCGGTCTGTGCCGGTTTGACGCTGGCCTCCCCGCTGCGCGTTTGGGCCGCCGGCGCTTGCGGCGCGTGGGTCGCAACTTTGGCGGCCACTTCGCTCGCAACTTTGTTGGTGGGCCTGTCGGCTGCTTGGCCGTCGTCTGGGGCCAAGCCTGCGTCGGCCGACCCTGCTGCAGTAACGATCTCCTGCGAGCTCGGCAGTCCGACTGGGCCGAGCACGCGGGTGGGCCTGAGAGTGCGGGCGGCATCGAGGCTGTACAGGGGCACCAGCACGCACAGCGCAGCGGCCAGCATCTGCAGCAGATGCCAGCGTGCCGACGAGGCTTGCGCTTTGAACATGTCTAATACTGCCGGTAGATGAAGGCCAGGGCCTGCCCGTCGGACAGCCACGCCCCCAGCATTAAAACAGCGGCCAGCAACAGGCCCTGGAGCAGCGGCGACAGCCGCTCGAAGCCGTGCTGGGCCCGCGCCGTCCAGCTCGCCGGCATGAAGCAGCCCACCAGGCCTGCGCCCAGGCAGGCCCAGAAGGCCAAGCCAAACCGCGGCCACGCACTGAGCTCCGAATACATCAGGCTGTGCCAGTAGATCTGGGCATCTTCGAAGGTGGGCGTTTTAAACAAGATTCTGGCCATCACCACGAATGCAAAGGTCAGTGTCCAGCCCAGGGCTGGCGCCGCGCGGTCATGGCGCTCGGCCCAGGCCCGCCACGACGGCTGCTCGCGCAACCACCGGTTCAGGCATACGGCCGTGCCATGCAGCAGGCCGTAGAGCAAAAAGTTGGGCGTCAGGCCATGCCAAAGGGCCAGCAGCACAATGGAGATCATCACATTGCGATAGACCTTCCAACGCACCACCCGGTTGCCGCCCAGGGGCCGATAGACATACTGGCCCACCCAAGCCGACAGGCTCATGTGCCAACGCCGCCAGTATTCGGAGATGGAGCGGGCCTGGTAGGGGCGGTCGAAGTTTTCTGGCAGTTGCAGCCCGAGCAGGCGCGCCGAGCCGATCACCACATCGGTGTAGGCCGAAAAATCGAGGTAAATCTGGACCGTGAAGGCCAGTGTGGCGATCAGGATTTCAAGCGAGGAAAAAGCCTGCGGATCGGCGAACACGGGCGTGACTGCCGCGCGGGCGATCAGATCGGCCAGCACGAGTTTCTTGAACAGGCCCTTGAAGATGCGCCAAAGGCCCGCACGCACATCGTCTTGGCTGACCTCGCGCCTTTGCATCAACTGCCCGACAAAGTCCGAGGCCTTCAGGATGGGCCCGGCAGCCAGATGCGGGAAGAAGCTCATGTACACGCCAAAGTGCAGCCAGCTGCTCGTGGGCACTTGCTTGCGGTAGCTGTCGACGCTGTAGCTGATGGCCTGAAACGTCATCACCGAAAGCCCCAGCGCGGGCGCCAGGCCGGCCAGTGCTTGCGGGTTGGGCAGCAGCCAGGCGGCCGCACCGGCCAGCCACAGCTTGTAGCCCAGCAAGGGCAGCACCAGCAGCACGATGAGTGCGCCTAGCCAGCGGTGGGCGTGCGCGCTGTCGCGTGGCAACAGACGGCAGCCGCCCCAGCACAGCAGCAGCAAGGCAATCACCAGCAGCAGGTCCAGGCCTGCTTTCAGGCGCGCCTGAGGCTCGGCCAGCCAGACTTCGGCACCCAGTGCGACGGCGCCGGCTGCCAGCAACAGGCTCAGGCGCGCGTGTTGGCTGCGCAGGGACAGGTAGAGCGCTGCCAGGATGGGCAGCACCAACAGGCCGTTCGAAGAGATCACTGGCGCGCCCCGCTAGCTCTTGCGCTGGGCCACGATCAGTGCGTAACTGCCTCCCTTGAAGTAGCCCACCCGAAAGTCCAGCGGCCGCACGTCCGAGCTTTCGGCAAAAGCCTTGGCCAGATCGCGCTGGTAGGAGCCAAAGGATTTGTGAGGGCGCTCGAACTTGCCGTAGAGGCGAATTGCGAAATGGGTCCGCAGCTGGCTGTACTTGATGCCCGTTTCGTCTTGCACGATAAAGGGCGCCTGCGTGCTCAGGCTGTCGGCCACGATGGAAAAACTGCTGTTTTGAGGCAGGTGGGAGGCGGCCTTAAGCAGCACCGGATGGGCTGCCGTGCGGTGCACGAACTGTCGGTGATGGGGGTTGGCCGATAGCGCCTTGTCCGACAGATCGACCCTGAGATAGTCGACCACCACCTCTTGGCCGGCGCGCTCGAGCCGAAACCGCGCCGAGCGCCAGGGGGCATCGCTGGCCGATAACTCCTCGACTTCGCCGGCGGCATTGATGTCGACGGGCACCACGCTTTTGATGCGCAGGCCTTTGAGCTCAAAGAAGGTGCTCAAAAAGGTCGAGGCGCCGATGCGCACCCGGTTCTGGTGCAGGTATTTGTCCAGATACTCGGTCACGAAGAAGCCGTCGCGCCCGTAGTTTCCCCAGGCACTGGTGAGCACCTCTAGCGTTTGCTCGGCCGCCTGCGGCTTGAGCTCGCTCAGGTCAATCGGGCGCTGGGCCGATTGCATAGCCACCAGCACGTAGCGCTGGGCGCCCGGGAAAATCTGGCTGACCGTGGCAAAGTCAGGCCCTGAGAAGGGGTAGAACACCGTGCCATTGAAGGACGGGATTTCCCGACCGGCCCAGCGGGCCATGGGCGAGCCGATCTGCGTCTGGTACTGCTGCCAGTTGTCTCGCACCGCCCGAGCGTATTGGGACCAGGCGGGCGTCTTGAGGTGCGCCCCCGATGCGGGCGTTTGTCCGGCCAGCAGGGCAGCCGCGGTGCTGCTTTGCGCCCAGACTTGGGACGGGGCCAGCGAGCACAGCGATGCAGCGAATGCGGCCAAGGCGGCGCTGCGGCGGGCCAAGCGCAAGGAAAAAATACACATCACAGACCTTTTGTCAGGCGTAGGCAATCAGGGGGCGGTCGGCTCCCCGCCCATTACGCGTCTGGCACCAACAAAGCGCTTGCGGTAGTAGCTGGAGTCCATCGACTCGATCGACACCGACAGACCGCGGCGCGGGGCGTGGATAAAGTGACCCTCGCCGATGTAGATGCCGACGTGCGACAGGCGGGCGAAGTTGTCAAAAAACAGCAGATCGCCCGGCTGGAGCTGATTTTTTTGAATCTTTTCGGCCCGATGGAACAACTCGCGCTGCATGCGCGGCACGCTCACCTGCAACTGGTTGTAGACGTAGTAGACCAGACCGCTGCAATCGAAACCCTGCGACGGGTTGGCACCGGCCCAGCGGTAGGGAATGCCCAGCAGGGTTTTGGCCAATTCGACCGCTGGGTGCAAGCTGCCGGGCGCGAGCCTGGCCTGGGCGGCCATGGGCACGGCGGCGCCCTCGGGCGGCGCGGACTGGGCCTGCACGGGCAGGCTGCAGCACAGGACCAGACTCAGACAGATCAGGCTTTTCATTGGCGGCGAGTTTAGACCATGGGCTCGGTCGGCACCGCCCGTGCCCGGCTTGCTGATTTCAGCGCACCAGGTTTTCGATCAAGCTGGCCATACCCATGCCCGAGCCCAGGCACATGCTGATGATGGCGTAGCGCCCGCCGCTGTCTTGCAGGTGATGCATGGCGGTGATCGTCATGCGCAGTCCGGTGGCCCCGGGCGGGTGCCCCAGGCTGATGCCTCCGCCATACAGGTTGGTGCGCGCGCGCGGGATGCCCAACTCACGCTCGGCATGCAGGTTGACGACCGCAAAGGCCTCGTTGATTTCGAAATAGTCGATATCGTCCACGCTGAGTTGGCGCTGGGCCAGCAGCTTGGCGATCGCCGGTACCGGCCCGCTGCCCATGATCTCGGGTGCAACGCCCACCACCGCCCAATCGAGCAGCCGGGCCTGAACCGGTATGCCCAGTCGCTCGGCCGACTGCAGATTGGCTACCACCAGCGCCGCTGCACCGTCGGTCACGCCGCTGGAGTTGCCGGCGGTCACGCTGCCCTTGCCATCTTTGCGAAAGGCCGGTTTGAGCGAGGCCAGCTTTTCGGGCGTGATGTCGGGCCGGGGGAACTCGTCGTGCTCGAACAGCCGGCTTGTGCCTTTAGGGCCGGGGAGCGTCATGGGCGCGATCTGGCGCGCCAAAAAACCGCTGCGCATGGCGGCCCCGGCCCTTTGCTGGCTCATCAGGCCCCACTCGTCCATGGCCTGGCGGCTGTAGCCAAAGCGCTCGACCAAGTTCTCGGCCGTATCGCCCATCAGTTCGCGGGTAAAGGGGCAGCGGTAGATGTAGTCCAGGCCATCGACCAATTCGACCGGGCCGCGCTGGGCGCCCCAGCGCATCTGGTGGGCCAGGTAAGGCACGCGCGAATAGCACTCGCCGCCGGCGGCGATCGCCACCTGGCTGTGGCCACCGGCAATTTGCTGCGCAGCCGTCACGATCGTCTGCGAGCCGGTGCCGCAGGCGCGCGTCACTCCCATGGCGGCGCTTTCGATGCGCATACCGGCATCCAAGGCGATCTTGCGGCTGGCAAACAAGCCATCGTGATCGACCGGTGCTGTGTTGCCGAAGACAAGGTGGTCGACATCGTGGGCGGTGATGCCGGCGCGCGCGATGCTGGCTTGGACCGCATGCACCGCCATCGCGCTCAGCGGCGTGTCGCGCAAAGACTTGCCGAAGTCACCGAGCGGGGTGCGCGCGCCGCTGCTCAGAACGATATCTTGAAATCCGGTCATGGGCTTTGCCTTTGTGCGGTCATGCGGGTTTTCCGCAATGGTGAGGGGGTTCAATTAGAAAAACAATCGTTTGGCATTCTAAACACAAGAACCGGTGCACCGGCCAGCCCTGACAAGCGACAGGGCTCTGGCGGCAACCAGGAGGGGCGATTGGTCATGGGTGATGTTTATGTCATTGGAACGGGCTGCACGCCATTTGGCAAGCATGCCGAGCGCTCGTTTTCCGATCTGGCGCAGTGGGCCTATCTCGACGCTTTGCAAGATGCAGGCCTGAGCACTTCCGATGCCGCCCTCATCGAGCAGGCCTGGTTTGGCAACTGCGGTATGGGCCAGTGGGGGCAAGGCGGTATCCGCGGGCAGGTGTGCTTTACGCCCATGGTGCAGTCGGGGCTCTTTCCCGAGCGGGTGCCAATGGTCAATGTCGAAGGCGGATGCGCCACCGCCTCTTTTGCCTTTCAGGGGGCCTGGAAGGACATCCTGTCAGGTCAGTGCCAGGTCAGCCTGGCCATCGGCGTGGAAAAGCTCACCAGCCCCGATCGGCCCGAGCGGGTGGCAGAGATTTTCGCCACCGGCATCGACCAATTGCAGCCCGAACGCTGGCACGAGTACTACGCCCGCGCCGGGGAGCAGGCGGGCAAGCCTTTCGAGACGGCGCCGGGTCGCACGGTTTTCATGGACACCTATGCGATGCAGGCGGCCTGGCACATGAAGACCCATGGCACCACGCAGCGACAAATTGCCGCTGGCGCCGCTAAAAACCACTACCACGGCAGCCTCAATCCGAAGGCGCAGTACCGCTTCGAGATGACGATCGAGGAGGTGCTGGCCGACCGCGAAATCAGCTGGCCGCTCACGCGTGCCATGTGCTCGCCGCTGGGCGATGGCGCGGCGGCGGCCATCTTGTGCTCGGAGGCGGCGCTGGCCCATTTCCCGCCAGCGGCCAGGGCGCGCGCGGTTCGGGTGCGCACTTGCGAGCTCTCGGGCGGCAAGTACCGCGCGCTCGATGAGCCGGGGCTGTCGCGCATCGCAGCCGACAAGGCCTATGCGCGCACCGGGCTCAAACCCCAGGACATCGATCTGGTCGAGTTGCACGACGCGACCTCTTTTTGCGAGATCTATCAGCTCGAAATGCTGCGCCTGTGCCCCGACGGGCAGGGCGGGCGCATGGTGGAGTCGGGTCAAACCACTCTGGGTCAGGCCTTGCCGGTCAATGTTTCGGGCGGCTTGGTCTCCAAGGGCCATCCGGTCGGTGCCACCGGTCTGTCCATGGTCCACGAGGTGTGCCTGCAACTGCGCGGCGAGGCGCACGCCCGGCAAGTCAAGGACGCGCGCATCGGACTGATTGAAAACGGCGGCGGCGTGATGGGTTTTGACGAAGCCGCCTGTGTGGTCACTATTTTGGAGAAAGCCCAATGAGCGCGGCCCTCGACTGGCATCCTGAAGACCCGGCCACACTGGCCGATCCCTATCCGACCTTCGAGCGCATGCGCAACGAGGACCCTTGCTACTGGAGCCCGCGCCTTCGCAGCTGGGTGCTGACGCGTTACGACGATGTCAAGGCGGTCTGCCTCGACCGTGGCAAGCTGTCGTCGGACCGCTTGCGGCCGTTTTTTGCTTCCTTGCCCGGCTCGCAGGCCGAGCGCATCGGCAGCATCATGCGCTATCTTTCCTTGTGGATGGTGTTCAAGGATCCGCCGGAGCACACCCGTTTGCGCCGTCTGACCAGTCGCGTCTTTCATGCCAAGTCCATGCAGGCGATGCGTCCGCAAATTGAGGAGATCGCCGACTGGCTGATCGATCGCATCGGCGATCAACAGGACTTTGACTTCATCGCCGAGTTTGCCGGACCGCTGCCCTGTCTGGTCATCATGGCCCTGCTTGGGGTGGCGCGCGAGGATCTTGCGGCCGTCAAGCGCATGTCCGATGACATGGCTCTTTTCATCGGCTCGTCGCGCACTTCGCCGGAAAAATACGACACCGCTGAGAAAGCCACGCAAGAGATGGCGGCCTTCTTTCGCGACCTGATCGAGCGCCGTCGCGCCGAGCCGGCCCAGGACCTGATTTCTGAGCTGATCGCCTTGCGCGACGGCGAGGACCGGCTCAGTGAAGACGAACTGATCGCCACCTGCATCTTGCTGCTGTTTGCCGGCCACGAAACCACCACCAATCACCTGGCCAACGGCATGCTGTCGCTTATGCGCTTTCCCGATCAGATGGACAAGCTGCGCCAGCGGCCCGAGCTGGTGGTCGGGGCGGTCGAGGAGCTGCTGCGCTATGACGGCCCCTCGGGCGCCCAGGTGCGTCTGGTCAATCAAGCCTACGAGCTGCACGGCAAGTCGCTGGCGCCCGGCGAGCGCATGTTTGTCATGCTCAATTCGGCCAACCGTGATCCGCGCGTCTTTGAGCGCGCCGACACCCTGGACATTGAGCGCAGCGGTTACACCCATTTGACCTTCGGTTACGGCATGCACGTGTGCATGGGCTTTCCGCTCGCGCGCACCGAAGGTCAGGTGGCTTTCCCCAAGGTGCTGGCTGCCTTCTCGCAGCTCGAGCCGGTGGGCGATCAGACCTGGGTCAATTCCCTGGTGTTTAGAGGCATGCACGGCCTGAAGGTTCGGGCTCGGCGTGCGTGAGGGCGGGCTTTCATCAATTTAAAAGGAGCTGTCATATGGATCGTCTCAAGAGCAGTTTGAATCGTCGCCAGGCGATGGGTGTGGGCGCAGCCATGGCCCTGACGGGTGTCGGGGCCCAGGCCCAGAGCAAATGGCCTGACAAACCAGTCAAGCTTGTGGTGGGTTTCCCGCCTGGCGGTGCCACCGATGTGGTGGCCAGAATCGTGGCGGCCCCGCTCGGGGAGGTCTTGGGCACATCGATCGTGATCGAAAATCGCCCGGGCGCGGCCAGCAATGTCGCGATGGCCGAAGTGGCGCGCGCGCCGGCCGACGGCTACACCGTCCTCATCGCCCCGACCACGGTCGAGTCGGCCAACCCTTTTCTCTACAAGACCCCGGTCAACCCCGCCACCGATCTGCTGCCGGTGGCCGGCCTTTGCCGCTTTCAGTTGCACATGGTCGTGCGGACCAACTTCCCGGCCAAGGATGTGGCCGAGCTGATTGCCTTTGCCAAGAAAAATCCGGGCAAGGTGACCTATTCGTCGGCCGGAGCCGGCACCACGCCGCATCTGATCGGCGAGCTGTTCTTGCAGCAAGCGGGCATTCAGGCGGTCCATGTGCCCTACCGGGGATCGGCGCCTGCACTGCAGGCCGTCATGGCCGGCGAGGTCGACTTTGTGATGGACCCGGGCATTTCCTTCCAGCATGTGCGCGCCGGCAAGGTCAATATGTTTGCAGTGGCCAGCCCGACCCGGTCCAGGCAATTTCCCGATGTCTCCACCCTCGGTGAAAAGGGCGTGCCCGGAATCGACCACGACACCTGGGCTGGCTTGTGGCTGCCGGCCGGCACACCCGACGATATTCGCGCTCGCCTCTCGCGTGCGGTCGGTCAGGTGCTGGCCCAGCCCGACGTTCAAAAGCGCATGCAGGCTCTCAGTGGCGAGGCGGTTTATATGGACTCGCCCCAGTACCGCCAGATGCTCAATCAGGAAACGGCTGCCTTTTCGGGCGTGATCAGGAACCGCAAGATCGTCGCCGAGTAAGTTGCAGGGCGATGCTGACCCTCTACGACGCATTTGCCCAGTCCTGCGCTGCAGCGCCGGAGCAGCCCTGTCTGGCCGAATCGGCCAGCAGCGGTGGGCAGGTGTGGACGTATGGTCAGGTCGGACAAATCGTCGATGAGCTGGCCCGCACCTATGCCTCGCGAGGCTGGGGCGCTGGACACCGTGTGGCCCTGGCGGTGGGCAACCATCCTCGGCATTTTTTCCACTTCCTGGCGCTCAATCGGCTGGGCGCCTCCATCGTTCCCCTGAACCCGGATTACCGGCAGGGCGAGTTGCGTTACGCCCTGTCGCTGACTGCCGCCGACCTGGTGGTCTGTCAGCCAGAGCGCCGGCCGCTTCTGGCGCAGGCCATCGAGGACGGCGGCGGCGATGCATCCCTGAGCCACACGCCGCTGGTGGAGCTGTCGCAATTGAGCGATCAGCTGAGCCACCAGTTGAGCCATCAGCTGCCCGAGCCCCGGCGTGCGCCGGCTCCGTGCGGCCAGGGGCTGGGCGCGGAGGCGGCGATTTTGTTTACCTCCGGCACATCGGGCCGGCCCAAGGGCTGCGTGCTGAGCAATGAGTATGTTCTGGGTGCGGGCGCGTGGTACCGCGACATGGGCGGCCGCTTGACTTGGCATGTCGGGCAAGACCGGCTGATGAACCCCTTGCCGGTGTTTCATATGAACTGCAGCATGGTGGCTTTTCCGGCCACATGCATGACGCACAACTGCCTGATCGTGCCCGACCGGTTTCACGCCAGCTCCTGGTGGCAGGACTGTGTCGAATCGCAGGCCACCGCGATTCACTACCTGGGCGTCATGCCGCCAGCCCTTTTCAAGCAGCCTCCTGGCCCTTGGGAAGGGCGCCACCGCATCCGCTTTGGCCTGGGCGCGGGCTGCGACCCGAGCTTGCACGGTGCTTTTGAAGAGCGCTTTGGCTTTGCGCTGGTCGAAGTCTGGGGCATGACCGAGACGGGGCGCTTTCTGGGCAATCACCACGACCCCCGGCAGACCCACACCCGCGCCTTCGGTCGCGAGCAGGCGCCCTTGCAGGCCATGGTCGCCGATGACGAGGGACGGCCCGTGGCCATTGACACCCCCGGCGAGCTGCTCGTGCGCGCCGAGGGCGACAACCCGCGCAAAGGATTTTTCAGCGCCTACCTCAACGATCCGCAGGCCACAGAGCACGCATGGCGCGGCGGCTGGTTTCACACCGGCGACGTCGTGCGGCAAGACGCCACGGGCATGCTTTATTTTGTCGACCGCAAGAAGGACATGGTGCGCCGCTCGGGCGAGAACATTTCGTCGGCCGAAGTCGAGGCGGTGCTGGCCATTCACCCTTCGGTGCTGCGCGTGGCCGTGCTGGCCGTTGCCGACGCAATGCGCGATGAAGAGGTGATGGCGGTGATCATCCCGGCTCAAGGCTGTGAGCCCGATGAGGCGCTGGCCCATGAACTGGTTCGGTATTGCCTGCAGGAGCTGGCCTACTACAAAGCGCCTGGCTGGGTGCTGTTTCGCGAACAGTTGCCCACCACGCCGACCAACAAGATCCAGAAAAATCTGATTTTCAGCGGCGCCAGCGAGCCGACCCAAGGCGCATGGGACTGCCGTTTCATGAAGAGGCGGTCGTGACGGCCCCGATCAGCCAGCCAGGGCAGCGGCGCGATGCCCCAGGTGTGAGGCATGCATGGGTTTTGCAGGCGCGATGCCGCACAAACGATGAACCCGATACGATTTGATGAGCGCGTGGTCGTTGTGACCGGTGCCGGCGGCGGCTTGGGCCGCTCTCATGCGCTGGCGCTGGCCTCGCGGGGCGCAGCCGTGGTGGTCAACGACCTGGGCGGCGATCTCAAAGGTCAGGGCAGCAGTGCCAGCGCGGCCGAGCAGGTGGTTGCCGAGATTTTGGCTGCCGGTGGGCAGGCTCTGGCCAGCCATGACGACATTGCCACGCAGGCCGGTGCCTCGTCTTTGGTCAGTGCGGCCATGATCCGATTCGGCCGCGTCGACGCGCTCATCAACAATGCAGGCATCGTGCGCGACAAGTCGCT
>CANHBU010000018.1 GCA_947458345.1 Comamonadaceae bacterium | reverse complement strand
TTTTTCCACGCCGACATGCACCCGGGCAACATCCAGGTCAGCCTGGAGCCCGAAACCTTTGGGCGCTACATCTCGCTGGACTTTGGCATCGTGGGCACGCTCACCGAGGTGGACAAGGAATACCTGGCGCAAAACTTCACCGCTTTTTTCCGGCGCGACTACAAGCGCGTGGCCGAGCTGCACCTGGAGTCGGGCTGGGTGCCGGCGAACACCCGGGTTGACGCGCTCGAGGCAGCCATCCGCTCGGTCTGTGAGCCCTATTTCGACCGGCCGCTCAAGGAGATTTCTCTGGGTATGGTGCTCATGCGCCTGTTTCAGACCTCGCGGCGCTTTCATGTGGAGATCCAGCCGCAGCTGGTGCTCTTGCAAAAGACCTTGCTCAATATCGAGGGCCTGGGGCGCGATCTGGACCCCGACCTCGATCTGTGGAGCACGGCCAAGCCTTTTTTGGAAAAGTGGATGGTCGAGCAGGTCGGGCCTGCCAAGCTGTGGGCCCACCTCAAGGCCGAGGCGCCGCTGTACGCCAAGCTGCTGCCGGCCTTGCCGCGACTGTTGCATCAATATCTGGCGCGGCCCCCCTCGGGGGCCACGCGCGGGCTCGACGCGCTGCTGGCCGAACAGCGCCGCACCAACCGCTTGCTGCAGGGCCTAGCCTATGGCGCCATCGGCTTTGTTCTGGGCTTGCTGGTCATGGTCGTGTTGGAGATGGGCGCGCACGGCTGAGGGCCCGCTCGTATCGCTGCAGCCTGTGGCGCGCTGCTGCCGGTGGGCCTGTGGCCAGGCCGCAAGCGGCAGCGGCCGCGTCCGGCTGCCGTTTCTAGGATAATTGTGGGTTTTGTCCCGAGGGCGCGCTGCTTTCGGGACCGGTTATCCCCCAAAGCTTTTCAACGTCATGCCCATCTATGCCTACAAATGCGAGTCCTGCGGGCATACCAAGGACGTCCTGCAAAAAATCTCCGACGAGCCCTTGAGTGTCTGTCCCCAGTGCGGCGCCGCTCAGTTCCAAAAGCAGGTGACGGCCGCCGGTTTTCAGCTCAAAGGCTCGGGCTGGTACGTGACCGACTTTCGCGGCGGCTCTTCGGCAGCGCCTGCGTCTGACGAGGCCGCCAAGGCGCCGGCCAAGGACAGCGCAGCGGGCGACACAGGTGCGGCCGCGTCCGCAAGTCCTGCCGCACCGGCGCCCTCACCGGGACCTGCACCGGGACCTGCATCGGGATCGGCACCTGCGGCCAGCGCTGCAACGCCAGCGGCTGCGCCGGCCAAGGCCGCATGATGGCTGCCCTGCGCCGTTGGTTGCTCGCCGGCCTGCTGGTCCTGGTGCCCCTGATGATCACCGTCTGGGTGCTCAACTGGATCATCGGCACGCTCGACCAGACCTTGCAAATCCTGCCCGAGAAGTGGCAGCCCGATTTGCTGCTGGGCATCCACATTCCGGGCTTTGGCGTGGTGTTGGCCCTGCTGATTGTGCTGGTCATCGGCGCGGCGGTGAGCAACTTTCTGGGTCGCCGCTTGATGGCCTGGTGGGATGCGCTGCTCGGCCGCATTCCCATCGTGCGCTCCATCTACTCGAGCGTCAAGCAGGTCTCGGACACGCTGTTTTCTGAAAACGGCAACGCCTTTCGCAAGGCCCTGCTGGTGCAGTGGCCCCGGCCGGGCGTCTGGACGATTGCCTTTCAGACGGGCACGCCCGGCGGCGATGTGGGCCATCACCTGGGCGAGGACTACTTGAGCGTGTACGTGCCCACCACACCCAATCCCACCGGCGGCTACTTTGTCATGCTCAAGAAGAGCGACTGCATCGAGCTGGCCATGACGGTCGACGAGGCCCTGACCTACGTCATCTCGATGGGTGTGGTCGCGCCCGGCTCGGCCACCAAGTCCAAGTAAATCGGTTTTGTTTTCAAGTGCCCTTGAGGGCGCACCAACTTTGCGAGTGTTTATGTCCCAGGTCTCCAGCGCCTCTCAGATGAGGTCTCATTACTGCGGTCTGGTGACCGAGCAACTGCTCGGTCAGAGCGTGAGTCTGTGTGGCTGGGTCAACCGGCGGCGCGATCACGGCGGCGTGATCTTTGTTGATCTGCGCGACCGGGAGGGTTCGGTGCAGGTGGTCTGTGATCCGGACCGCGAGCAGATGTTCAAGACCGCCGAGGCGCTGCGCAACGAGTTCTGTGTGCAGGTCAAGGGGGTGGTGCGCCGGCGACCTGCGGGCACTGAAAACGAGCACCTGGCCAGCGGCAAGATCGAGGTGCTCTGCCATGAACTCGTGGTGCTCAACCCTTCGGTCACGCCGCCCTTTCAGCTCGATGATGACAACCTGTCGGAGACGACCCGCTTGACGCCTCGGGTGCTCGTTCTGCGCCGCCCCTCCAGGCAAAACAACCTGATGCTGCGCTACCGGGTGGCCATGGGCGTGCGCAAGTTTCTCGACGAGCACGGCTTTGTCGACATCGAGACGCCCATGCTCACCAAGAGCACGCCGGAGGGCGCGCGCGACTACCTGGTGCCCAGCCGGGTGCATGACGGCCAGTTTTTTGCGTTGCCCCAGTCGCCGCAGCTGTTCAAGCAGCTGCTCATGGTCGCTGGGTTCGATCGCTACTACCAAATCACCAAGTGCTTTCGCGACGAAGACCTGCGCGCTGACCGTCAGCCCGAGTTCACGCAGATCGACATCGAGACCTCCTTCATGGCCGAGCAGGACATTCGGGCCTTGTTCGAGCGCATGATCAGCAGCATCTTCCAATCGACCATGCAGGTCGATCTGGGCCACTTCCCGGTCATGCCCTACGCCCAGGCCATGGCCAGGTTCGGCTCGGACAAGCCCGACCTGCGCGTCAAGCTCGAGTTCACCGAGCTGACCGAGCAGATGAAGGATGTGGATTTCAAGGTCTTCAGCGGGCCGGCGACCACGCCGGGCGGCCGGGTGGTGGCCCTGCGCGTACCGCAGGGCGCCGAGCTCAGCCGCGGGGAGATCGACAGCTACACCGAGTTCGTCAAGATCTACGGCGCCAAGGGCTTGGCCTGGATCAAGGTCAATGACATCACCAAGGGCCGCGATGGGCTGCAAAGCCCGATCGTCAAGAACCTGCATGACCGGGCCCTTGCCGAGATCGTGCAGCGCACCGGCGCGCAAAGCGGCGACCTGATCTTTTTCGGTGCCGACAAGGCCAAGATCGTCAACGACAGCATCGGCGCCCTGCGCCTGAAGGTCGGCCACAGCGAGTTTGGCAAAAAAACAGGCCTGTTCGAGGCCGGCTGGCGACCGCTGTGGGTGGTCGACTTCCCGATGTTCGAATTTGACGAAGAGGGCCAGCGCTGGAGCGCGGTGCATCATCCCTTTACCGCCCCCAAGGATGGGCACGAGGACTTCATGGACACCGACCCGGGTCGCTGCGTGGCCAAGGCCTATGACATGGTGCTCAACGGTTGGGAGCTCGGGGGAGGCTCGGTGCGTATCCACCGGGCCGAGGTCCAAAGCAAGGTGTTCACCGCACTCAAGATCGACTCGCAGGAGGCTCAGCTCAAGTTTGGCTTCCTGCTCGATGCGCTGCAGTATGGTGCCCCCCCGCACGGCGGCATGGCCTTCGGTCTGGACCGCCTGGTCACGCTCATGACTGGGGCCGAGTCGATCCGCGATGTGATCGCCTTTCCCAAGACACAGCGCGCGCAGTGTCTGCTCACCCAGGCGCCCAGCCCGGTCGACGAGAAGCAGTTGCGCGAGCTGCACATTCGGCTGCGCAATTTGCAGCCGGCCTGAAGTCCGCCCGCGTTTGACCCTGCGGGCGGCCCTGGCGCGTTTTGGTTCAAGTGCAGTGCCTGCGTCGCTTTGATGCTCTACAAGCGGCCGGTCTCGGTTCTGGTGGTGGTGCACACCCCCTTGGGTCAGGTGCTGCTGATCGAGCGTGCCGATCAGAGCGGCTTTTGGCAGAGCGTGACCGGATCGCAAGAAGATGGCGATGCCAGTTTGCGCGAGACGGCCTTGCGCGAAGTGCACGAAGAAACAGGCATCGAGGCGCCGGCCACGGAACTGCGTGATTGGCAGCTGAGCAACGTCTACGAAATCTACCCGACCTGGCGGCACCGCTACGCGCCGGGCGTGACGCACAACACCGAGCACGTTTTTAGCCTGTGCGTGCCCCAAGCCCTGCCGGCGGTGCTCAGCCCGGCTGAGCACCGGGCCTGGCAATGGCTGGACTGGCGGGCCGCGGCCGATGCCTGTTTCTCGCCGTCTAACGCCGAGGCGATCTTGCTGCTGCCGCGCTTGGCGGCCATTGCGGGGCAACCGGCGCCGGGCCGCTAGCGTGTACGCCCCAAAAATGCTTGCCGCGCCTGCTGCCCAACGCGGCCCCGGGCGCTGGACAAACGGGCCGTGTCTGCCGATCATCGAGGTGTGAGCTTGTCCCACCGTCAGCGCGCCGATCTCCCGCCGCCCTGCCACCTGTTGCAGGGCGGGCGCGAATTCTTTCCTGCCCTGATTGCAGCCATCGATGCGGCCCAGCGATCGGTGCAGATGGAGACCTATATCTTCGATGCCCACGGCGCCGGTGCCGAGGTGGCCCAGGCCCTGATGCGCGCGGCCCGCCGGGGCTTGAGCGTGCAGTTGCTGATCGACGGCCTCGGCGCCGACGGGCTCGACCCATCGTGGCGTCAGCGTTTGCAACAAGCCGGCGTACAGCTGCAATTGTTTGCGCCGCTTGGAAGGGTGTGGGCCTCGGTGCGGCTGCTGCTGGCGCCAGCCCAGTGGCGCCGGCTGCACCGCAAGCTGTGCGTGGTCGATGAGGAGCTGCTGTTTTGCGGCGGCATCAATGTTTTGGACGACCATTACGATCCCAACCACGGCGCTCTGGCGGCGCCGCGCTTTGATTTCACCGTCAGTGTGCAGGGGCCGGTGGCCCGGCAGGCGGCCGTCGCCATGAGCTTGTTGTGGACCCGGGTGCAAGTGGGCGACAGTGTGCGCCAGCGTCAGTTGGGCCAGGCCTGGGAAGCCTGGCGCGAAGCGCTGGCGCAGCGCAGCCTGGCCCGTCAGCCTTCTTCGGACGCGGCCGGTGCGGCCCGGGCCCACCTGCTGCTGCGCGACAACCTGCGCTTTCGCAACAGCATCGAGCGCGCTTACCGCAAGGCCATTGGCCGGGCGCGCCACGAGGTGCTGATCGCCAACGCCTATTTCCTGCCCGGCGGCCGCCTGCGAAGAGCTCTGATCGAGGCCGCCCGCCGCGGCGTGAGGGTGCGACTGTTGCTGCAGGGCCGCTACGAGTACTTCATGCAATACCATGCGGCGCGCTCGGTTTACCTCGATTTGTTGCAAGCCGGTGTGCAGGTGCATGAATACGCCACCAGCTTCCTGCACGCCAAGGTGGCGGTGATCGATGGGCATTGGAGCACGGTGGGCTCGTCCAATCTCGACCCCTTGAGTCTGCTGCTGGCGCGCGAGGCCAATGTGGTGATTGAGGACGAGCGCTTTGCCCGCATTTTGCAAGAGCGCCTGGAGCAAGCGATCGCCGGGCATGGCCGGGCGGTGCATCTGCAGGACTACAGCCGGCGCCCCTGGCGCGAGCGCTTGATGAACAAGCTGGCCTATGCGCTCATGCGCATGGCCCTGTTTGTCACCGGCCACCGGTATTGAGGCCAGGTGCGGTGCTCAAGGCAAACGATCTGATCGTGCAGCGCCCCGAGGGCCTGTACTGCCCGGCGGGAGACTTCTACATCGATCCCTGGCGTCCGGTGTCGCGGGCGGTGATCACGCACGCCCATGCCGACCACGCGCGCCGCGGTCATGCGCATTACCTGGCCGCTAGCGCCGCGCGCGGCGTCATGCGGGCGCGTCTGGGCGATGTGGCGCTGCAGTGCCTCGATTACGGCCAGTCTATCGTCCATCACGGGGTGAGTTTGTCGCTGCATCCGGCCGGTCATGTGCTCGGCTCGGCGCAGGTGCGGCTCGAGCACCGCGGCCAGGTTTGGGTGGTCAGCGGCGACTACAAGACCAGCTGCGACCCGACCTGCACCCCGTTTGAGCCGGTGCGCTGCGATGTCTTCATCACCGAGTCGACGTTTGGTCTGCCGATTTACCGCTGGCACAGCGACGATGTGCTGTTTGGCCAGATCAACGCCTGGTGGTCGGCCAATGCCGCGCAGGGCCGGGTCAGCGTTTTGATGGCTTACAGCCTGGGCAAGGCGCAGCGCCTGCTCAAGGGGTTGGATCCGGCCATTGCGCCAATTCTGGTCCATCCGGCGGTCGAGGCGATCAACCAGGTCTACCGCGACGGCGCTGTGGCCTTGCCCGCCACCGGCCCGCTGCCGCAATCGAGCGCCGCGGCCAAGGCCGCCGCCCTGGGCGGTGCGCTGGTGCTGTGTCCGCCCAACGCCTTGACGCCGGCGCTGCTGCGGCGCCTGGGTGATGTGAGCACGGCCTTTGCCAGCGGCTGGATGCAATTGCGCGGGGCCAGACGCAGGGCCGCTTACGACCGCGGCTTTGCCTTGAGCGACCATGCCGACTGGCCCGGTCTGCACAGCGCCATTGCCGCCACCGGCGCGCAGCGGGTGATCGTCACGCATGGCAGCGTGGCGGTGATGGTGCGCCACCTTCTCGAGCGCGGCTTGCAGGCCCAGGCTTTTCAGACCCAGTATGGCGGTGAACCGGTGGACGAAACCGAGCCCCAGGAGCCGGGCGCATGAAGCAGTTTGCCGACCTGTACGCCGAACTCGACGCCACGACCTCGACGGCCGCCAAGCTCGCTGCGCTGCAGCGCCACCTGGCGCAGGCCGATCGGGCCGATGCCGCCTGGGCCATGTATGTGCTGGCCGGTGGTCGGCCCAAGCGGGTGGTCCGCTTGGCCGTGCTGCGCGAGCTGGCCTGCGAGATGGCGGGCATGGCCGACTGGATGTTCGAGGCGTGCTACCAAGCCGTCGGTGATCTGGCCGAGACCATCGCCCATGCCCTGCCGGCGGCCAGCGCGCACAGCGACGATGCCGGCTTGAGCGTGTGGCTGCATGACCGCATCTTGCCCCTGCGCGGGCTCGCTGAGGCGCAGGTGCGCGCCGGGGTGCAGGCCCAATGGCTGCAACTCGATTCGCTCGGGCGCATGCTTTGGGTCAAGCTGGCCACAGGCGGCTTTCGGGTGGGGGTGAGCCGGCAGCTGGTGCAGCGCGCGCTGGCCGCGCACGCCGGGCTGCCGGTGGCCTGCGTGGCCGAGCGCATGATGGGCTACACCGACTCCAGCCGCTACCCCACGGCCCAGGCCTATGCCGAGTTGATCGCGCCCCAGGGCGATGGCGTGCCGGCGCAGCGTGGTGGCCAGCCCTATCCTTTTTTTCTGGCCCATGCCTTGACCCCGCAGGAGCGGCTCGAAGACCTCGGTGCGATCGAGGATTGGCAGATCGAGTGGAAGTACGACGGCATCCGGGCCCAGTTGGTCAAGCGCGCCGGCCAGGTCTTTTTGTGGTCGCGAGGCGAGGAGCTGATCACGCCCTCGTTTCCCGAGGTGCCTGCCCTGGCCGCGGGCTTGCCCGAGGGCACCGTGCTCGATGGCGAGCTGCTGGCATGGGACAACGGCGCGCCGGCGCCCTTTGCTCAGTTGCAGCAGCGACTGGGCCGAAAGCGCCTGCCGGCTGCCTTGCTCGCGCGTGTGCCGGTGCGTTTTGTGGCCTACGACCTGCTCGAGCAAGAGGGACAGGACATCCGCGCTTTGACGCAGGCGCAGCGGCGCCTGCGGCTCGAGCACCTGCTCGCCGGCCAGCCCATAGCCCTTGCGCCGTGCTTGCCAGTGGCCTGCTGGGCCGATGCCGAGGGCTTGCGCCAAAGGGCCGAACATGCCGAGGGCCTGATGCTCAAGCGCCTGGACAGTCCCTATGGCAGCGGCCGCACCCGCAGCGCTGGCCTGTGGCTCAAGTACAAGCGCGAGCCCTGGGTGATCGATGGGGTGCTCATTTATGCGCAGGCTGGCCATGGCCGCCGCGCCTCGCTTTTCAGCGACTACACCTTTGCGGTGTGGAACCGAGCGCCGCTTGATGCCGCGCAGGCGCAGGCCGTGATCGAGGCCATAGAGCGGCGCGAGCCCCTGGTGCGGCGGGCCGACCTGCCGCTGGCCGAGCAAGCCTTGCAGCTCGTGCCCTTTACCAAGGCCTATTCGGGGCTGAGCGAGCAGGAGCTCGGGCAGGTCGATGCCCACATCAAGCGCACCTTGCTCGATAAATTCGGCCCGGTGCGCAGCGTGCGGCCCAGCCTGGTTTTTGAAATCGCCTTTGAAGGCATTGGGGCCAGTGGGCGCCACAAAAGCGGCGTGGCCCTGCGATTTCCCCGCATCAAGCGCCTGCGTCCCGACAAGCCGCTGCACGAGGTCTCGAGCCTGGCCGATCTGCTCGCCCTGCTGCCCGGGGGCAAGAGCGGCTGACACCAAAAGCTTGTTAACATCGAGTCCGTTTATGAAGTCCGAATCCAGCTCGCTTGCCCCCTCCCAGATCGATGAAGGCCTGCCTTTGTCGGTCAAGATCCGCGAGCGGGTCGTGGCGGCGCGTCGGCGCTTCAATGCCAATGACAACATTGCCGATTTCATTGAGCCCGGTGAGCTCGAGCGCCTGCTCGATGAGGTGGCCGACAAGATGCAAGGCGTGCTGCAAAGCCTGGTGATCGACACCGAGCATGACCACAACACCCAGGATACCGCCCGGCGCGTGGCCAAGATGTACATCCAAGAGGTGTTCAAGGGCCGCTACGTCAAGGCTCCGACCATCACCGAGTTTCCCAACGCCGAGCACCTCAATGAATTGATGATCGTCGGGCCGATCAAGGTGCGCAGCGCCTGCTCGCACCATTTTTGCCCCGTCATCGGGCAGGTGTGGATCGGCGTGATGCCCAATGAGCGCACCAATGTCATTGGTCTGTCCAAGTATGCGCGGCTGGCCGAATGGGTGATGGGGCGTCCCCAGATCCAAGAAGAGGCGGTGGTGCAACTGGCTGACCTGATCCAGGAAAAGACCCAGCCCGACGGCCTGGCCATCGTGATGGAGGCGACGCACTTTTGCATGGGGTGGCGAGGCGTCAAAGACCTCGATAGCAAGATGATCAACTCCGTCATGCGGGGTGTGTTCCTCAAGGATCCGAACTTGCGCCGCGAGTTCTTGTCCTTGATCCCGAAAAAGACCTTTGAATAAGCAGCCGCTGGCGCGGGCTCGGCTGCGCGCCAGCTACGGGCCCGAGGCGGGCAAGATTTGACAACTCTCAGGGCATATCGACATGTTGGTTCGTCTGATTTACGCCAGCCGCGCCGCCGACCCCCAGTCGGGCGAGGCCACTGAAGCCATCCTGGCACGCTCGCGCAGCCACAACCCGGCTTGCGGCATCACCGGCATCTTGTGCCACGGCGCTGGCGTGTTTCTGCAGGCACTCGAAGGCGGACGCGCTCCGGTCAACGAGCTTTACGGGCACATCTTGCGCGACCCGCGTCACAAAGACGTGGTGCTGCTCAGTTACCAAGAAATCAGCGAACGCAGCTTTGGCGGCTGGACCATGGGCCATGTGAACCTGGCCAAGCTCAATGCGTCCATCGTGCTCAAGTATTGCGAGCGGCCCGAACTCGATCCCTATGCCATTTCGGGCACCGTGGCCCTGGCGCTGCTGCAGGAGTTGATGGTCACCGCCTCGATCATGGGGCGGGCCTGATTGGGATTTGCGCCGGCCTGTAGGGGCCGGTTTTGCGTGGGAGGGTGAGCCTTGAGCGTCTTGCTGGCCGGCTGTGATTTCTCCAGCAGCCCGAGTTCGCGCAAGCCCATCGTGTTTGCCACGGGCTCGCTCGAGCGCGGCCGGGTGCAGCTGTCTGGCTTGCAGGCGGTGCAGACTCTGCAGGCCTACGCGCACTGGCTTGAGGAGGACCGCCCCTGGGTCTGCGGCTTCGACTTCCCCTTTGGGCTGCCCCGCGAATTGATCGAAACCCTGGGCTGGCCGCTCGATTGGCTCGCCTGCATGCGCCACTACGCCAATCTGAGCCGGCCCCAGATCCGCCAGGCCTTTGCCGGCTTTTGCCAGGCCCGCCCGGCCGGCCGCAAGTTCGCGCACCGGGCCACCGATCCGGGCGCCGGCTCGAGTCCGTCGATGAAATGGGTCAATCCGCCGGTGGCCTACATGCTCCACGCCGGTGTGCCGCCCCTAATTGATGCCGGGGTGCAACTGCCGGGCTTGCTCGGCGCGCAGCAGGCCCGTGAGGCCGCGCCGCACCTGGCGCACCTGGCGTCCCGCGTGGCGCTGGAGGCCTATCCCGGTTTGCTGGCGCGCGAGCTGCTCGGCCCGGCCGGGCAGCGGCGCAGCTACAAGAGCGACGAGCGGGCCAAGCAGACCCCCGAGCGTCTGATCGCCCGCAAGGACCTGATCACCGCGCTCGAAAACGGCCAGACGCGTCTGGGTCTGCGCATCAAGCTCAGCCACGCGCAGCGCGACGCCCTCATCGACGACGCCAGCGGCGACCGGCTCGATGCGGTGCTGTGCCTGGTGCAGGCCGCCTGGGCCTGGCAGCAGCATAGCCAGGGTCATCCCTGTTACGGACTGCCCGCTGCGATCGATCCGCTCGAGGGCTGGATCGTCAGCGCCTGAAGGCAATCGCGCCATGGCCGGTTTTCTGGTTCGCCCGCTCGTGCGGGTCGGCCTGCGCGCCTGCGCCGCTTGGCTGTGTGGGGTGAGCCTGTGCGCGGTGGGACAGGCCCAGACCGATGCGGTGGTCACCTACGTGGGCGACGGTGACACGCTTTACGTGCGGCAGGAGTCGGGCCGGCCGCGGGCGGTGCGGCTGCAGGGTATCGATGCGCCCGAGATCTGTCAGGACGGTGGTGCGGCCGCGCGCGAGGCGCTGCAAGAGCGAGTGCTGGGCCAGCCGGTGCGCTTGCTGCAAGTGGGCACGGACGACTATGGACGCGAGCTGGCTGTTGTCTACTGGCGTGGGCAGGACCTGGGCCGCTGGCTGGTCGAGCAGGGGCTGGCCTGGTCCTACGCTGTCGGCTCGCAGCGCGCGCCTTATGCCACCGAGCAAGGTCAGGCGCGCGAGCAAAAACGCGGCCTGTTCGCGCAGCCCGCGCCCGAACCCCCTTGGCGTTTTCGCCGGCGCCACGGCAGCTGCAAATCAATGCCCTGAGGCGGGTCGGCCGTGGGCTCAGTGGGGCCGCTGCGATCCCTTGTCGCCGCCGTAATCGCGTTTCTGATCGCGCTTTTGATCCCGCTTTTGATCGCGCTGGAATTCTTGCTTTTGCTCGTGCTCTGAACCGGTTGGACCCCCTTGATGCAACCAGGCTGACAGCAGCTGCGACAGCGGCACGGCGCGCGCGGCCGACATCAGCAGTGCGCCCAGTGGCAAAAGTCGCCAGGGACGCAGCAGCACCACAGCGCCGCCGAGCAGTCCCGAGATCGCCAGCACCTGCCAGGGATGTTGGCGCGTGTGTTGGCGCAGCACAGGCGCGAGCGCTTGCACCAACAGCGCGGCCGGATGGTTCTGCCAAGCTTGCATCAGCCCACGCCACAGCCCACCTTGCGCGCCTTCGTTGGCCGCCCGCTGCGTTTGGGCGCTCGCCGTACTGCAATTGCGCATCTGCTCGAGCAGCGCTTGGCGCGATCGGGTCAGGCGCTGGCGGGCCTGCGCGAGCGCAGCAGCGGTTTCGTCGGCTTGCGTCATCGAGTTCAGGCCAGCGTCCGCAGGGCGCGCAGGTCTTCTTCGAGTTCGGCCTGCAACTGCAGCCAGCCCTGCACCGGCCGGCGCGCATGCCATGCGGCCAGCAGGGCCACGAGTGCGCACACGCCAGGCAAGAGCCATAAGACGGGGTGATAGCGCTCAAGCAGCAGGCCCAGCATCAGGGCCACGCCGGCAAACACCAGCGCCAGCGCGGCGCCGAGCAGGGCGATGGCCCCAGCCCAAGCGCGCGAGCGCAGCGCGCGGCCCGCACCACGCGCCTGCGCTTGCACCAAGTCGGCGTAGGCCAGGCCATGTTCGAGCAGCAGTTCGGGGCGCTGCAGCAGGGCAGCATAAATAGGGTGCAGCATGGCTTGGAGGCAGTGGCTAAAACACAGATTTGGCGCAGATTCAGCGCAGATGGCGCGAACATGGGCCAGCAACCAGCATCGCTGCATTTGCATGGGCCCGTCGTCGGCGAGCAGCCTGCGCCTGTGTCGGGCGGCTGTGCCGCCAGGAGTAGGCAGGCCCGTTTTTGCGGGGATTGCCGCGTCCCGCCACGGCGCAAGCGCCTCGCGGCTAAACCTCGCGTTTAAAGGCTGCTGCGCGCAATGACAGCGCAAAGACCTTGCGTATGGCTGAGGTGTCCAAAACGCATTTATTTGTCAATAATGATCGTTCAGTTGTGACGAATATCAATCGCCAAAGCTGAACAGCTTTTTTATGCAAATCGCTTGTCGCTGGGCGCAAACGGAGGAACAGCAAATGATCAGAATCGGCATCGTCGACGACCATGCCATCGTGCGTTCGGGGCTCAGGCAGTTCTTTTCGGACCAGGTGGATCTGCGCGTGGTGGGTGAGGCCGGCAGTGGTCGCGAGGCCATTGATCTGGTGCGCAAGACCGAGCTCGATGTGTTGCTGATGGATCTGTCCATGCCGGGCCAAAG
>CANHBU010000017.1 GCA_947458345.1 Comamonadaceae bacterium | reverse complement strand
GGCTGCACAGGCTCTTGGGCCGTCAGCACGCTGGCCTGAGCAAGGGGTGCCCCCGGCGCGGTTTGTACGTCGGCCGAGCTCAATGCCACGGGATCGGTTTGAGCCGGCCGGCTGGGCCACATGGCGCCAAAGTCGCCGGCACCGCCTCGTGGCGGTAGGTGCAGGCCGCCTTGTTGCCAGCGCGCTTGACCCGGCATGGGCAGCCTATTCGGGGCCTGCTCGTCAAGGGGCGCCTGCAAACCACCAGCGCCCATGGGGGACTCGCCGCTTTGGCCCGGCGCTGCGAATGCCTGTGCGGCGCGCGGTGCCGCCAGCGCGTTTTCGACCGCATGCAAGACCGCCTGATGCACTTCACGGCCGTCGCGAAAGCGCACTTCGATTTTGGTGGGGTGCACGTTGACATCGACCCGGGCTGGATCGATCTCCACGTACAGCACGTAGACGGGCTGCTTGTGCCCATGCAGCACGTCCTCAAAGCCGCTGCGCGCCGCATGGGCGATCACCTTGTCGCGCACATAGCGGCCATTGATGTACGCAAACTGCTGGTCGCCGCGCGAGCGCGCCAGGTCGGGCAGGCCGATGCGGCCCCAGACGCGCACCGCGCGTCCATTGCCCTGGTAGTCGACGGCCAAAGACTGCTCGGAAAACTCCGCGCCGAGCACATCGGCCAAGCGCTGCGCCAGCGCGTCGCCCGTCTGCGTTCGCCATTGCTCGAGGAGCTTGCCCTCGTGCCAAACCGAAAAACCGACGTCCGGCCGTGCCAGCGCATGGCGGCGCACGGACTCCATGCAATGGGCCAGTTCTGTGGCATCGGCCTTGAGAAATTTGCGCCGTGCGGGCGTGGCGAAAAACAGCTCGCGCACCTCTACCGTGGTGCCAACGGCGCGGGCCGCCGGCTTGAGCTCGCCGGTGCGGGCATCGAGCTGCCAGCCGTGGGGCGCATCGGCGGTGCGCGAGAGCACGCTCATGTCGGAGATGGCGGCAATGGCGGCCAGCGCTTCACCGCGAAAACCCATGGTGGCAACCGATTCGAGGTCTTGCAGCGATCCGATCTTGCTGGTCGCATGGCGCTTGAGCGCCACGGGCAGCTCGGCCGCCGCAATGCCCAGCCCGTTGTCTTCGACCCGGATCATGCGCACGCCGGCTGCCGACAGCCGCACCACGATATCGGTGGCTCCTGCATCGAGCGCGTTGTCGAGCAGTTCACGCACCACAGACGCGGGCCGCTCGACCACCTCGCCAGCGGCAATCTGACTGATCAATTCGTCCGGCAGTTCGCGGATCGGACGGGGCGGTAGGGGGGCGCTGGCAGACACCAAACGATTGTAGGGCTGGGCCTGCCGCTGCTGGCCCCAGGCCCGAGCTGCGGTGGCCGTGCCAGAATTGGCCCCATGGAATGGGTGACTTTCTTGATCGACTTCATTTTGCACGTCGATCGCTACCTTGAGGCCTTCACGCGCGACCATGGCACCTGGGTCTACGCGCTGCTGTTTGCCATCGTGTTTGTGGAAACCGGCGTGGTCGTCATGCCTTTTTTGCCGGGTGACTCCTTGCTGTTCATCGTCGGCACCCTGTGCGGTGCGACATTGCTGAGCTTGCCGCTGGCGATGGTGCTGTTGCTCGTGGCGGCGATTTTGGGCGATCAGTGCAATTATTTGATCGGTCGTTGGGTGGGGCCGCGGGTGTTTGCCTGGCCCGACTCCCGGCTGTTCAACCGGGCGGCCTTCAACCAGGCCCATCTGTTTTACGAGCGCTACGGCGGCATCACCATCATCATCGCCCGCTTCATGCCCTTTGTGCGCACCTTTGCGCCTTTCGTGGCTGGCGTCGCCGAGATGAACCGGGCGCGCTTTAGTGCCTACAACGTGGCCGGTGCCTTGCTGTGGGTGGTCGGGCTGACCGGTGCCGGCTATCTGTTTGGCAACCTGGCCTGGGTGCAACAGAACCTGAGCAAGATCATCTGGGCGCTCATCATCGTGCCCGGCCTGATAGCCATCGTGGGTGCTTGGCGGGCTCGCCGGGCCCAATGAGCCTGCCGCGTGCGCTCGTGTCGGGCCAAGCCGGCTCGGCGCAGATCGGGCATCTGCGCTTGAGGCCTCACAGCGGCCGCTTGCGCGCCAGGGGTGGGTTGCCGGCCCGGTAACGCTCGATGCCCCGCATGAGCGCGTCGGCCAGCAGGTTTTGCTGACCGATCTCGCGCAGCCTGATTTCCTCCTCCGGGTTGCTGATGAAGGCCGTTTCGACCAGCACGCTGGGAATGTCAGGCGCCTTGAGCACGGCAAAACCGGCCTGCTCGACCTGCGGTTTGTGCAGTCGCCCGACGCGGCCCAACTCGCCGAGCAGGGCGCCGCCCACGCGCAGACTGTCCTGGATCTGGGCCGTGGTGCTCATGTCAAGCAGGGCTTGCCGCAGCCCCGGGTCTTGCACCTTGGCATACACGCCACCGATGCCGTCGGCCGCGTTTTCCTTGTCGGCCAGCCAGCGCGCCGCGCCGCTGGTGGCGCCGCGCTCGCTCAGCGCGAACACGCTGGCGCCTTGCGGCCTTGGGGTGTAGAAGGCGTCGGCGTGGATGCTGATCAGCAGGTCAGCCTGCACGCGCCGCGCTTTTTGCACGCGGGCGTGCAGCGGCACAAAGTAATCGCCTTCGCGGGTCAGGACGGCGCGCATGTCGGCGCGGGCGTTGATGCGCTCGCGCAGCAGCAGCGCCACCTGCAGCACCACGTCCTTCTCGCGCGTGCCGCCGGGCCCGATCGCACCCGGGTCCTCGCCGCCGTGGCCTGGGTCGAGCACCACAATAAAAGGCCGGTCGGTGCCGCGTGGCTTGTCGGTGGGCGCCTCTTGGGCTGGGCCGCTGCCCTGTTGCCGGGCCAAGAAATCACCGAGCGGATCGGCCGGAGCTTGCTCTGGCGTAGGCAGGAGCCGATCGCGCCGCTGCAAGTCGGCAATCAGGGCCTCCAGCGGATCGATCGCCTGCTGTGGATACAAGTCGAGCACCAGCCGGTGCTGGTACTGCCCCACGGGGCGGATCTGAAAGACCTGGGCGCGCACCGCATGACGCAGTCCGATGAGCAGTTGCACGGTGCCAGCCCGTGACGGGGCCACGTCGATGCGGGCAATGTTGGGGTCGTCGGGGGGAGCCTGGCCGGCCCATACGGTCAGTGCCGGTTGCCAGGCCAGGCCTTCGATTTCGACGCTCAAGCGGTGCGGGTCGACGCTCAGGGCGTGGCTCTGGCGCAGGGGCTCGTCGGACTCCAGGGTCACGCGGCTGTACTCCCGCGCAGGCCACAGCCGCAGGGCCAAAATTCGCGCGGCCCGTGCGCGATCGGCCGCGCCCAGCAACAGCGTCAGGCCTGCGGCGAGCAGTTGGCGTCGCGGCGGGCTGCTCGGCTTCACGTCAGGGCCGCGAGCAGGGCTTGGCCGGTGGGGCTCGCTGCTTGCAGCCGGACCTGGCGAATCTGTGGCTCCACATCGGCGCTCACGTCGATGAACACGCGCAGATCGGGCGCCGGCATGAGCTCAGCCAGCCGCTGCGGCCACTCCACCAATTTGAGCCCCGGCGCCGCGAACAGATCGCGCAGGCCGGCGTCTTCCCACTCCTGGGGATCGCCCAGGCGGTAAAAGTCCAGGTGCGAGGCCGCCAGCGGCCCCGTGGGTAAATCGATCCGGTAGGGCTCGAGCAGGGCATAGGTCGGGCTCTTGATGCGCCCGCTCACGCCCAGGGCCTGCAGCAGGTGGCGCGCCAAGGTGGTCTTGCCTGCGCCCAAATCGCCATGTAATTCAATCAGCGCATTGCAGGGCTGGGGCAGGGCGAGCAGGCTGCCAGCCAGGCGCACGGCAAAGGCCCGGGTGTCGGCCTCGTCCCTCCACACGGTGGTTTTTACAATCGCCGGATGAATCACAGTGCGGTCAGGAACGCTCATCAGCTCGTGTCTTCGGCTCGGGACTGGGCCCGCGAGCTGGGATTCTCGCAAATCGGGGTGTCTTCGGTCGACTTGTCCTCTGCCGAACCAGGCTTGAAGGCCTGGCTGGCGGCCGGCTTCCACGGCAGCATGGACTATATGGCTCGCCACGGCCTGAAACGGGCCCGGCCGGCCGAGTTGGTGCCCGGCACGGTCAGTGTGATCACCGCGCGCATGGACTATCTGCCCAGGGCAGGCCCGACCGACTGGGCCGGCGCAGAACTCGAGCGCTTGCAGCGTCCGGGCGAGGCGGTGGTGTCAGTTTATGCGCGTGGCCGCGACTACCACAAGGTGCTGCGCGCGCGGCTGAGCGCCTTGGCGCAGCGCCTGGCCGGGCAGCTTGATGGGCTGGGCCATCGGGTGTTTACCGATTCGGCGCCGGTGCTCGAGGCCGAACTGGCCGCCCGCAGCGGCCTGGGCTGGCGCGGCAAGCACACTTTGGTGCTGGACCGGCAGGCCGGCTCGATGTTTTTTTTGGGCGAAATCTTCGTCGACATGGCGCTACCGGCCAGCGAGCCCGTATCGGCCCACTGCGGCAGCTGCACCGCCTGCATCGACCTGTGTCCTACCCGGGCCATCGTGGCACCGTTTCAGCTCGACGCGCGGCGCTGCATTTCTTACCTCACCATCGAGCACGACGGACCGATCCCTGAGCCGCTGCGACCGCTGATGGGCAACCGCATTTACGGCTGTGACGACTGCCAGCTGGTGTGTCCCTGGAACAAGTATGCGCAGCGCTCGAGCCTGCCCGATTTCGATGAGCGCCCTGATCTTGGCGGTGCGCAGCTGCTGACGCTTTGGGATTGGAGCGAGGAGGAGTTCTTGCAGCGCACGCAGGGCAGCGCGATCCGGCGCATCGGCCATGAACGCTGGCTGCGCAATCTGGCGGTGGCCCTGGGCAATGCGCTGGCGCAAAGCAGCGAGCAGGCCGCAGCCATACGCAGCGCACTGCAGCGGCGTGTGGACCATCCCAGCGCGCTGGTGCGTGAGCATGTGCGCTGGGCCTTGGCCCAGGCCGGGCTGCAGCAGGCTTGAGGAAGAGCTGCAAGACCCTGTTATCGCAAGGCGCTGCCTTTACCGGCGAGGGGCGGCCTGCAGTCGTAAGGAGCCTGCGCCGGGGCCGGGCGTGGCAGGGCCGGACGTGGCGGGGGGAATCGCCAAGACAAAACCGATACGGGGGCGCCCCGAATTGGTGCTCAAAAATGCACCAAGATAGGGATGGTCCGGGTTGCTGCGGTTGTTGTGCACATATAAAGTGCGCGTCTCTTGCATACAAGATACCCCAGTGGCTGGCATACAACTGGCTAGATTGCAGGCAAGGACCCGCACCGCCGTGAACTCCAAACAAATCGCCGACCGGATTGTGCAAGCCATTTTGGCGCGCAAGATCACGCCGGGAACCCGTCTGGGCGAGCAGACGCTTTCGATCTTGTTCGATTGCAGCCGAACCTTGGTGCGTGAGGCCCTGATGCAACTGGCCGCGCGCGGCATCGTGCAGGTGAGCTCGCGCCGGGGCTGGTTTGTGGTGCAGCCGTCGCAGAGCGAAGCGCGCGAAGCCTTCGAGGCGCGGCGGGTCATTGAGACCGGCCTGATCCGCAGTGCCGCGACCATGGACAAGACGACGCTGCGGCGTCTGAAGCAGCACATTGCGCAGGAAAAAGCCGCGCTCAAGCAAGACGATATCGGCCGGCGCAGCTACCTGCTCGGCGAGTTTCATGTGTGCCTGGCCGAATGCCTGGGCAACCAGTTGCTGGCCGACACCCTGCGCGATTTCACCGCCCGCACCACCCTGATTGCCATGCTCTACCAGTCCAGCCACGACGCTGACCAGTCGTGCCAGGAACACATTGAGATCGTGCAGGCGCTTGAGCGTGGTGACAAAGAGCGCGCCGAACAGCTCATGGCCGAGCACATCGGCCAGGTGCAGGCGGCCTTGCAGGCTGCGCCGGCCGATCCGCTGGCCGAGTTGCGCCAGGCGCTCGCGCCCCTGCAGCCCCGCCCGCAAGCCACTCCTGCCGCTCCTGCCGGAGGCGCACGGACCCCATCCCCCACTTCATCGACCTACCTAGGAGCTTTGCTATGACCCTGACCAAACGTGCCCTTCTTGCCGCAGCCTCTGCTGGCGCTCTAGTGTGCGCCAGCAGCGCTGCACTGGCCCAGTCTGCGATGGACAACATCCAGAAGACCAAGTTGATCAAGATCGCGGTCCCGACCGACTTTCCGCCCTATGGCTTTGTCGGCATCGATCTCAAGCCGCAAGGCCTGGATGTGGACATGGCCAACTACATTGCAGCCAAGATGGGCGTGAAGATCGAGTTGGTGCCCGTCACCAGCGCCAACCGCATTCCTTATTTGCAGACCAAGAAGGCCGACCTGGTCATCTCCACCCTGGGCAAGAACGCCGAGCGCGAGAAGGTGATCGACTTTACCGCCGCCTACTCGCCGTTTTTCCAGGCCATCTATGGCGCCAAGACACTGAGCGTCAAGTCCATGGCCGACCTGGCCGGCAAGACGGTGGCCGTGACCCGCGGCGCCATTGAAGACCAGGAGCTCACCAAGGTGGCGCCCGCAGGCGCGGACCTCAAGCGTTTCGAGGACAACAATGCCACCGTCTCGGCCTTTGTTTCGGGCCAGACCCAGCTTTTGGCCACCGGCGCATCGGTGGCCGGCGTGATGATGCAGCGCAACCCGCAGCTCAACGCCGAGTACAAGCTGCTGCTCAAAGACAGCCCCAACTTCATCGGCGTGGCCAAGGGTGAGGATGCCTTGCGCACCCGCGTCAATGCCATCATTGCCGAAGGCAAGAAGGCCGGTGACATCGACAAGATGGCTCAAAAGTGGCTCGGCCGCCCGGCCGGACAGCTCCCCGATTGAGAGCCCTGAGCGGCGATGAGCATTGAGCTCGACTTCGTCTCGGTCCTGAGCCAATGGCCCTTGTTGCTCAAGGGCGTGGCCTGGACCTTGGGGCTGACGGCCGTCTCGGCGGTGCTGGGCGTCTTGCTCGGCATCGCCTGTGCCTGGGTGCGCACCGAAGGGCCAGCCTGGAGCCGCCCGGCGGTGGCCACCTATGTGGAGCTCATCCGCAACACGCCCTTCATCATCCAGCTGTTTTTCATTTTCTTTGGTCTGCCGGCCCTGGGCCTGCGCCTGAGCCCCGAGTGGTCGTCGGTGATCGCTATGGTGATCAATTTGGGCGCCTACTCGGCCGAGATCGTGCGCGCTGGCATACAGGCCACACCGATCGGGCAAATTGAGGCGGCGGTCAGTCTGGCGCTTTCGCGTCTGCAGACCTTTGTCTGGGTGGTGCTGCCGCCGGCACTGCAGCGCATCTGGCCGGCGCTGGTGAGCCAAATCATCATCGTGATGCTCGGCTCGGCCGTCTGCGGGCAGATCTCCACCGAGGAGCTGAGCTTTGCGGCCAACCTGATTCAAAGCCGCAACTTCCGCGCCTTCGAGGCCTTCATTGTGGCCACCGTCATCTACCTGGCGCTGTCCATGGTCACCCGCGCCGTTTTGAACTGGCTGGGCCAGCGCTTTGTGTTCGGGAGGCGCCGTGGTTGAGTTTTCCCTCTGGGATATCGTCAGCAACTTGCTGCTGGCTGCGCGCTGGACCGTGGTGCTCTCGCTCATTGCGTTTTTAGGCGGTGGTCTGGTGGGCCTGGCCTTGCTGGTGGCGCGCACCACGCCCAGCCTTGTGCTGCAACAGGCGGTGGCCGCCTATGTGCAGCTGTTTCAGGGCACGCCCTTGCTCATGCAGCTTTTTCTGGCCTACTTTGGCATGGCCCTGCTGGGCATCGAAACCTCGGCCTGGACGTCTGCAGCGGTGGCGCTGACGCTCTACAGCAGCGCCTTCCTGACCGAAATCTGGCACGGCTGCGTGCGCGCCGTGCCCAAGGGCCAGTGGGAGGCTGCGCAAAGCCTGGCGCTGAGCTTTACCGAGCAGCTGCGTTATGTGGTGTTTCCGCAGGCGGCCCGCATTGCGGTGGCGCCCACCGTGGGTTTCTTGGTGCAGGTGGTCAAGGGCACGGCGCTCGCATCGGTCATCGGCTTTGTCGAGCTAACCAAGGCCGGCACTCTGATCACCAATGCCACCTTCAAGCCGTTTTTGGTTTACAGCTGCGTGGCCCTGCTTTATTTTTTGATTTGCTATCCGATCAGCCTGTATGCACGCTCGCTCGAAAGTCGTCTCCATGCCAAACGCTCCTGATACGCCGGCGATCGCCATTGAGGCCCTGCGCAAGTCTTTCGGCCCCAACGAGGTGCTCAAGGGCATCGACCTGACGGTTCAGCCCGGTGAGGTGATCGCCATCATTGGCAAAAGCGGCTCGGGCAAGAGCACCTTGCTGCGTTGCATCAACGGGCTCGAAACCTTTGAGCAAGGCAGCTTGAAGGTGCAGGGTCAGCCCCTGGCCCACCAGAACCCGGCTGCGATGCGCGCTTTGCGCCAGCAGGTGGGCATGATTTTTCAGTCCTTCAATCTGTTTGGGCATCTGAGTGTGGGCCGCAACATCAAGCTGGCCCCTGGACTGGTCAAGCAACTGAGCGATACGCAGACCAACGAGACCGCCCGCCGCCTGCTCGCTCGGGTCGGCCTGGCCGATAAATTTGACGCCTATCCTGACCAGCTCTCGGGCGGGCAGCAGCAGCGCGTGGCGATTGCTCGCGCGCTGGCCATGTCACCGAGCATCTTGCTGTGCGATGAAATCACCTCGGCGCTTGACCCGGAACTCGTCGGCGAGGTGCTGGCCGTGGTCGAGTCGCTGGCCCAGGAGGGCATGACCTTGCTCATGGTCACCCACGAGATGAACTTTGCCCGCAAGGTCAGCGACCGTGTGATCTTCATGCACCAGGGGCTGGTGCACGAGCAAGGCGCGCCCGAGGACCTGTTTACCCGGCCGCAGACGCCCGAGCTCAAACAGTTCCTGTCGTCGCTTCAATAAGCCCGGTGAATCGCTTCGCACATCGTGGTGACGGGGAAAGGTACCCGCGGTGAAGGGCAGGGCATTTGCGATGGCGGGCGGCGGTTCGCGATCGCAGGGCGCGCTTGATCAGAGCCGCTTTATCGTCCGGCCAGCGCCATGGCCAGGGGCAGGCTGACCAGTCCCATCAGCACCGAGGCGGTGACCAGAGCGGCGACGATGGCGCCGTCGTAGCCCATGCGGGCGGCCAGCACGTAGGCGCTCGAGGCGGTGGGCAGGCCCGAAAAAGCCATCAGCACCAAGGCCTCGGTCGGCTCGAGTCCGAGCAGGCGCGTCAGGGCGAAAGCGGCCAGTGGCAGCAGCAGGTGCTTGATCGCAATCAGGCTCAGGCCCAGCACTTTGGCACGCGCCAGTGACGAAAACTGCATGCCTGCGCCTGCGGCCATCAGGCCCAGCGTCAGTGATGCCGCGCCGATTCGGCTGACCGCAGGCTCGACGCTGGCCGGCAGGCGCAGGCCCATCAGATTGGCCAGCAGTGCGCTGGCCGTTGCAAGGATGAGCGGGTTGCGCAGCAATTCACGGCCGAAGTGGCGCTGCGACTGCCGCGCCATCGGCCACACCGCTGCGGTGTTGAAGATGGGCACGCACACGCCGATGAGCACCGCAATGAGCAGCAGCCCCTGCGCGCCAGCCAGACGCTCGGCCAGCGCCAGACCGATAAAGGAGTTGAAGCGAAAGCCGATCTGCGCGCAAGCCGCATGCTCGCGCCGGTCGATGTGCCGCCCGATCCAGGGCAGGTGGGGCAATGCGTAGCTCAGCCCCACGCCGATGGCCGCCAGCATCAGTGCGCCTGCGATCAGCCCCGAGGTGTTGCCCAGGTTCAGTGGGCTTTTGACGATGGAGTGAAACAGCAGCAGCGGAAAGAGCAGAAAGTAGACCAAGCGGTCGACCTGCTCCCAAAGCGTGCGGTCAAGGGGGGTGTATCGGCAGACCAGATAGCCCAGCGCGATCAGCGAGAAATCCGGCAGCAGCAGTTCGAATGCGTTCACAGCGCGAGAATAACCTCTGGCGGTGCGGGGTTCTCCTGATGCTAGGGCGGCCCTCGTCAATTAATATCTCCGCCTTACTTGAAACCCAGCGCCAGCGTGCGCAGAGAGGACCTCCCATCATGATTCGTCGTCGCCCGGCTCTTGCGGCTTTTTCATCCCTGTCCTTGCTCTGCCTGTCGGGAGCCGCCTTGGCTCAGCCTTACCCGAACAAACCGATCAAGCTGCAGGTGCCCTTTGCCCCGGGCGGCACCACCGACATCATTGCCCGCGTGATCTCCGAGCCGCTGGGCCGGGCCCTGGGTCAGACTGTGGTGATCGAAAACCGTGCGGGCGGCGGCGGCGTGGTGGGCGCCAATGAGACCGCCAAATCGGCGCCGGACGGCTATTCGCTGGGCATGGGCACGGTGTCGACTACGGCGGCCAATCCGGCCATCAACCCCAAGATGCCTTACAACGTGTTGACCGACTTCACGCCGGTCATCAACATCGCGGCCACACCCAACATCATTGCGGTGCACCCGAGCTTTCCGGCCAAGGACTTCAAGGGCTTTCTGGCTGAGCTGAAAAAGAGCCCGGGCAAGTACTCCTACTCGTCTTCGGGCACGGGCGGGATCGGACACCTGCAGACCGAACTGTTCAAGAGCCTGACCGGCACATTCATCACCCACATTCCCTACCGCGGCGCTGGTCCTGCACTCAACGATACCGTGGCCGGTCAGGTGCAGATCATTTTTGACAATCTGCCCTCGGCGCTGCCCTTCATCCAGCAAGGCCGCCTGGTGCCGATCGTGGTGGCGGCGCCGCAGCGGTTGGCGGTACTGCCCAATGTGCCGACCTTCAAGGAAGTTGGGCTCGAGCCGGTCAATCGGATGGCCTATTACGGGATCGTCGGCCCCAAGGGCCTGCCCAAGGATGTGGTCGACAAGCTCAATGCCGCCACCAAGAAAGCGCTCGAAGATCCGGCCACGCGCAAGCGCATCGAAGACACCGGCTCGCTCATTGTCGGCAACACGCCCGAGCAGTTTGCCGAGCAGATGAAGGCCGAGTTCGAGGTCTACAAGAAGGTGGTTGACAGCGCCAAGCTGCGGCTTGAGTGAGCGCGAGCGCATGAGATGGGCAGCCGCTGCGGGTGCGCAGCGGCTTTTTGGGGTTTGAAGGCCGTGAAGTCCGATGTGCCGTCACAGGACTTGGTCGACGTCTTCATTGACGCTGTGTGGCTTGAAGACGGCTTGTCGGCTAACACCCTGGCCGCTTACCGGCGCGACCTCGGCGCTTACGGACAGTGGCTGACCGGGCGTGGCCAGGCCATCGAGGCCAGCACCGAGGCCGATCTCAATGCTTATTTTGCGGCGCGTCACGCCAGCACGCGCGCCTCGTCGGCCAATCGGCGCCTGAGCGTTTTTAAGCGGTTTTTTCGCTGGGCCCTGCGTGAGGGCCGGGTGGGCAGCGACCCCACGCTGCGCCTGCTGGCCGCGCGCCAGGCCGTGCGCTTGCCCAAAGCTCTGAGCGAGGCCCAGGTCGATGAGTTGCTGGCCGCGCCGGACTTGAACACTGCGCTGGGCCTGCGTGACAAGGCCATGCTTGAGTTGATCTACGCCAGCGGCTTGCGCGTGAGCGAGTTGGTGGGACTCAAGACCTTTCAGGTTGGCAGCAACGAGGGCGTGCTGCGCATCATGGGCAAGGGCAGCAAGGAGCGCTTGGTGCCCTTTGGCGCAGTGGCCCGCGAGCATTTGCAGGCCTATCTGGCCGGCGCGCGATCTCGCATCCTGGCGGGCCAGCAGACCGAGGCCTTGTTCGTCACCGCGCGCGGCCAGGGCATGAGCCGTGTGATGTTCTGGATGCTGGTCAAGAAGTATGCGCTGCAGGCGGGTATCACCGTGCCGCTGTCGCCGCACACCCTTCGACATGCCTTTGCCACGCACCTGCTCAACCACGGCGCAGACCTGCGCGCTGTGCAGATGCTGCTTGGCCATGCCGATATATCCACCACCACCATCTACACCCATGTGGCGCGCGAGCGCTTGAAGGTCTTGCATGCCGCCCACCATCCGCGCGGCACTTAGATTTCCCGGCTCTGATTGCCGATGTCGCTTCAATGAGGCGGCCGTACGGTAGGCAATCGACACTTCTATTGAAGCACCCGCCTGTAATCTTCAATAAGAATCTTCGTCGCGCCTATTGCTTTTCCTATGACTGCTGTTTGTGCGGGGGAGCCGCAAGCCCCATCGGTGACCTTGCCCCTTCCCCAAACAACCAACTCATTACTCTCTTTAATTAATTGATTGAATTCATCAATTGCAGGATTTTTTTCTATCGCTTTTGTCGTGAAACGCTCCAGGGACATGGCAAATTTTTTTTGTAACTCCTCATGACGTACCAGGAACTCTTTAACGTCTTCAATTTTCCGTCGTGTTGATCCTTGCGGGCAGGCGCTTGGGTCAGACTTGGCATTTTCTCTCGCCCTCTGAAGAGACCTCTCCGCAGGCTGTGCTTGCCCTTGGTGAAGATTTCTTCGTTTTTCATTTTCTTCTGCATCTTCTAACTGTTGCAGCAGTGTTTTTTCACCTTGTTTTTGCGCATGCGAGCTGTTGATAAAACCAAGCGTCATGGAAGCAATTAATACTATATCTATTACTTTTTTTCGCATGATGTTCCCCTTTGCTGCTTTGCC
>CANHBU010000016.1 GCA_947458345.1 Comamonadaceae bacterium | reverse complement strand
GTTGATCAGCTCGTCCATCTCCCGATCGGGCGGCAGCATGTTGGCAAACACCGGCAGCAGCTTGTAGCGAAAGTCGCTGACCTTCCTGTCCTTGATCTCCAGATCAAGCACCGCCAAAAACTTGCTGTTGGAGCCCGCGTTGGTGACGATGGTCTTGCCACTCTTGTTGGCCACGATCGAGGCCACCGGCATGCCGTCATGGGTGTGGCCACCCAAAATGGCGTCGATGCCGCTGACCCGGCTGGCCATTTTCAGGTCCACGTCCATGCCGTTGTGGCTGAGCACCACCACCACCTGGGCCCCCTTGCCGCGGGCCTCGTCGACCATGGCCTGCATGTTCTGGTCCTGGATGCCAAACTCCCAGTCGGCCACCATGTAGCGCGGATTGGCGATGGGCGTGTAAGGAAAGGCCTGCCCGATGATGGCGCAGGGCACGCCATTGATCTCCCGAATCACATAGGGCTTAAACACCGGATCGCCAAAGTCAGTGGTCTTGATGTTCTGCGCCACAAAATCCACCTTGCCGGCGAAGTCCTTCTCGACGATCTCCTTGACGCGCTCCATGCCCAGCGTGAACTCCCAGTGGCCGGTCATCACGTCCACGCCCAGCAGCTTGCAAGCGTCGACCATATCCTGGCCATGGGTCCACAGCGCCGTCCCCGAACCTTGCCAGGTGTCCCCCCCGTCGAGCAGCAGCGCGCCGGGCCGGCTGGCCTTGAGGCGCTTGACCAGGGTGGCCAGATGGGCAAACCCACCCACGCGACCATAGCGCTGCGCCGCCTGCTCAAAATCCAGGTAGGTCAGTGCATGGGCCTGGGCCGTACCGGGCGGCACGCCAGCGACTTTGAGCAAATGCTCGCCCACCAGATGCGGCAGTTGGCCGCGCATGCTGCCCAGACCCAAATTGATGCTGGGCTCGCGAAAGTGAATCGGCTTGAGCTGCGCGTGGCAGTCGGTCATGTGCAGAAAAGACACCTGTCCAAACCGAGGGGCCTCGTAGAGCTTTTCGACGGCAGTGGTCGCATCGGCCTGAGCATGGCGACCCAAGGCCATGCCGGCCACAGAGGCGGCACCGATGAGTTGCAGGAATTCACGCTTGGAGAGGTTCATCAATTACCCTTGACTGATATATCGGTAACAAAAAAACCCGGCAGCGCCGGGTTGAGGGTGCTCATTTATTGACCGGCGAATTCGGGTCGAGCAAGAGCGCCACGATATGGCGCACCTGCGCCTCGTTGAGCACCCCGGCGTGACCGGCGCGCGGCATGTTGGAGCAGGCGTTGTAGGCCTTGGAGTTCCAGACCTTGCCCCAGGTGTATTCCACAATGGCCTTGGAGGCCGGGTCGTTGGGATCCTTGACGCCCCGGATCTTGCCGTAGTTGTACAGGCTCGGGCCGAGCGTGCCAAAGGAGATCTCCTCCTTGCTGATCTGATGGCAGTTGTAGCAATTGCCCCCATTGGCCGCGGTGGCGCTGTCCGTCCAAGTCAGGCCCCGGCCGCTCTGGGCAATCGACTCGCCCTGCTTCCAGTCCCCCAGAAACTTGCCATCGGCGGGCCACTTGATGGCCTTGAAGTTGGCCTCCTCGATCCGCTTGGCGGTCTTTTCGTCGAGCGCCTTGCCGGTCGCATCGGCCTGGCTGCACAAGCGATTGGTCTCATCGGTCGCCAACAGCCGGTCCACATTGGCGATCCCTTCGCTGCGGAAGGACGCCTTGACGATTCGGTCGGTCATCGCATCGAGTTCGGCAGACGAGGGCAGACTGGCGCAACCGGCCAGCAGGGTCAACACAGCGATGGTCGGGACCAGACGGATCCATGTTTTGGATTTCATGCGCAACTCCTCAACGTTTGATGGCAGGCACGACCGAGGCAGCGCCCTTGGCGTTCACACCCAGATAGGTCGACAGCGCAATCGTGGCATCGCTGCCAAAACCCGGGTAGGGGAAGCGCTGCTGGCGGTAGCAGTCGTTCAGGCGCAACTGCATGCTCCACATCTGACCATTGGAGACACGGTAGGCGGGCCAGGCCGCAAAGCCGACGCCGTCGCCCGGGTTCTTGGTCAGCACCGGCAAGTCCTGCAGCCGGATGCGCTTGCCCTCTTCGCCGTGACAGGACGCACAAGAGAAGTCGTGCGTGCCGCCGCGCTGGAAAAACAGGCGCTTGCCCACCTCATAGAACACCTTCTCAGTGGCGTGACTTTGCGGCAGGTTAAATCGCATTCCCTTCGATTCAGCAGAAATCCAGGTTGCCAGCGCGGTGACGTTGGCCATCTCGCCGCGGCCGAAAGGGGTCTTGTTGATGTCGGCCTCGTTAAAGCCCTGCAAATTGGCCATGCAGGTGACGATGCGCGACTCCAGATCTTGGACACGCTGGGTGTCGGCGAAAAAGCGCGGCAACTCGACAAAAGCGCCCTTGACCACGCCAGGGCCCTTGCCCAGGTCGCACTTTTCCAGCGAGGCGGCCTTGGGACCGCGCTTTTGCTTCCAGAGGTCTTCGCCCTTGGCCTCAAACACCTCGGCCGGGTTGCCGTCTTGCAGCATGGCCCGGTATTCGTCGATGCCCTGGCTGGCCGTCTTTTGCGCCCACACCGAAGCACACGCCAGAGCGGCGAGCGCCGCTACAAACTTCTTTTGCATCGTCACTGTCTCCTCCTTGTATTGAACATCTGCGCGGCCTCTCGGGCCGCGCGGGGGCGGCGCGCCGATCAGGAAACCGTGGCCTCGTCCGTGCGGGTATCGCCCTTGTTGTCCTTCCAGGTGATGCTGACCTTGTCACCGGCCTTGGCGCCCTTGATGCTGAACTGCAGGAAGGGGTTCTTGGACACCGCTGGGCCCCACTCGGCCGTCAGCACCGGCTTGCCGTTGAGCGAAGCAGTGATGTCCTGAATAAACCACGCCGGGACCAGTTTGCCGGCCGAGTCGCGCCGCTGGCCCGTCTCCATTTCGTGGCTCATGAGAACGCGGACTGTGGCCTTGCCGCCGGAAGCTTGTGCGCGAATGCGCATCGGGTCTGCCATGATGAAACTCCTCGTCGATAAATCGGATGATGAAATGACCGGGCCGGCGGATCAGCCGCCGCAACCGCCAAGGGTGACCTTGACTTCCTTTTTGCTAAACAGCGCTCGCCCGTCGTTCATGATGGCCACGGCGTAGACATCTGAGGACTGGCCCATCTTGGCGCGCGTCATGAAGTTCGCATCAATTGCGTCGTTGACCTTGAACAAGGCCACCAGGACATTGGGGTTCTTCTCGACCAAAATCAGCAGCTCGCGCACGCCTGCCAGGTTGGTGCTCACACCCAGAGGCACGACAGCGCCGTTCTCGGCAATATCGGGGCCCGTGAGCGTCACGTCCTTGCTCTCGCTCAGTGCTCCGCCCCCAGCGGCCTTGATGGCCTCCTGGACGGTCTTGGCATCGAAGGCGTTCTTGTTGAAAGCCAGGGCATATTGGGGGTAGCCAGCCACGGTCAGCAAGCCAGCCAGTACGGCCCCCTGCTTGAGGGCGTCGCGTCGATTGTTCATACAAACTCTCCTTGAGTGGATAGGAAAACAGGTTGGTTACAGGCAAGCAGGCTTCAACGGCCCGCCCCTTGGGAAATCCATTCGGCCAGCAACTTGGCATCGGCTTGCGGCAAGTTTTGCGCCGGCATGGGAATCGGGCCCCACACGCCAACGCCACCTTCACGTATTTTGCCAAGAAGATAGTCGATCTTGCCAGATTGCTTCTTGGCAATTTCAGCAAAACCCGGGCCCACTAGCTTTTTGTCCATGCCGTGGCAGGCGGTGCAACTGTGCTTGGCCAGCAAAGCCAGCGCAGCCTTGTTGCCACCGCCAGCCGCCGGGCCAGAGGGCGGTGCGGCCTGCGCCACTGCAGGCTGCGCCAGTGCAGCGCCTCGGCCTTCGGGGCGGGTGGTGTCGGCCCCGCGCTGCGGCCCCACCGGGCGGTTTTGCTCCTGCAAGTTGCCGTGCGCGTTGCGGGCGTGATCGGGCAACAGGGACGCAAGCTTGGGCTCGGCAGCGCAATCCTTCATGCACAGCACATTTTGGGCATCGGGCTTGGACAGTCCGCCAAATTCCTTGCCGGGCCACATCGCATGGCCGGTGCTCATGCCGTTGCGGTTGGGCATGCGCTGCTGCACCTCGGCGATGTTCTTGTCGGACAGCACAAAATTGTCCGGCACCACATTGCCCAAGTTGAGCATGAAGGCCGTGACCGCGTACACCTCCTCGGTGCTAAGCGACTTGGGCGCGTTCCAGGGCATGGCGCGGTTGATGTAGTCCCACAAGGTCGAGACGGTGGCGACCTTCATCAGGGTGGTGCGGCCTGGGTAGTCCTCGCGCGACAGGTTGGCCACGCGGCCGGTCTTGATGTCCTGCGCCGTGGTGCCCCCAATGAGCGGGCTGAAAACCTCATTGGACTCACCAAAAATCCCATGGCACGAGGCGCACTTGGCCTCCCACACGTCTTGACCCTTGGCCACCGAACCCGCACCCGGGGGCAAGCCCTTGAAGTCCGGACGCACGTCAATGTCCCACTTGGCCACTTCTTTGGGCGTGGCGGGCCGACCGATACCTGGAAAGCTGCCCGACTGCGCCTGCACGGCCATCGCAGCGAGCAGACAGGCAGCGCCGATCAGGCGCTTAGGAAAGCTGGACATTTTTCACCTCCCCGCTCTCCTGCACGAGCCAAGACTGAATCGCATTGTTGTGATAGATCGACCGGGTGCCCCGCACGGCACGCAACTGCCGGTAGGTCGGCTGCACATGACCGGTTTCATCTTGGGCGCGGCTTTGAATGATGGCCGGCTTGCCGTCCCAGACCCAATCGATGTTAAAGCGCGTCAGGCACTTGGACAGGACCGGCGTTTGCAGTTGCGCGGTGCGCCAGTTGCGCCCGCCGTCGACCGACACATCGACCCGCCTGATCTTGCCCCGACCCGACCAAGCCAGGCCGGTGATGTTGTAAAAACCCTTGTCGAGCAAGACCTGCCCGCCCGAGGGCGTGGTCACCACGCTCTTGCATTCCTGCAAGTTGGTGTACTGTCGGTGGGTGCCGTCTGGCATGAGGTCGATGTAGTGGATGGCCTCGTCCTTGGCGGCCCAGGGCATGTCGCCCACCTCGATGCGGCGCAGGTACTTGACCCAGCTGACCCCTTGCACGCCGGGCACCACCAGCCTGAGCGGATAGCCGTTTTCGGGCCGCAGCATCTCGCCGTTTTGACCATAGGCCACAAGCACCTCGCCCGAGGTGATCAGGCTCATCGGGATGGTGCGCGTCATCGACGAGCCGTCTGCGCCTTCTGCCAGCACAAACTTGGCCTTCTTCAGGTCGATCCCGGCGAGCTCGAGCAGCTTGATCAAGGGCACGCCCGTGAACTCGCTGCAGGAAATCATGCCGTGCGTGTACTGCACCGTTGGCACCGCCACATTGCCCCATTCGACCGCGGTGTTGGCGCCGCACTCAATGAAGCAAAACCGTGAGACGGCAGGCAGGCGCATGAGCTCGTCCATGGTGAAGACCATCGGGGTCTTGACCATCCCATTGATCATGAGACGGTGCTTGGACGGGTCGATATCCCACCAGCCCTGATGATGGCGCTCGAAATGCAGACCGCTGGGCGTCACGATGCCAAAAAGGGACTGCAGCGGAGCAAAAGACACCGAGGCCTGCGTGGTCTGAGTCAGCCCCGGGCTTTGCCGGCGCTGCACATTGACCTCGTACTGCGAGGGCTTGCCATAACCGTCGGTCACCACGCCCTGGCCCAGGCCGGTGGTGTGGGCAGGCAGATTCAAGATGTTCGGATCGCCCCCCTCGGCCGGCACCGGATTGCTCTGGGCACTGACCACCGGGGCGGCCAAGCCCGCGGCAGCCGCCGCAAACGCATTGCGGATGAAGTGGCGACGCCCCTCCTTGGCTTCGGCCCAGACCGAGCGCACTCCGGCCGGGTCGAGAAAACTCTCTGGCGCCTTGCGCAGCCTGCCAGAGGCCTGATGATCTTCATGACTCACGACTAAAACCCTCCCTCATCGCTAGCAGGGCCGGACGCCCTTTTCTGCAGACCGCCAACGCAGCAAACACAGCCTTGACAATCCTTATATGCGAATACACTGATGTCTATCGTACGACTCAAAATGCATCAAGGCCAGTGCTTTCACCCCATCATCGCTCAGTGTTTACCCGAGGCCTTGCCAGCGCAGTTCACTTGAACTTGTAGTGATCCCGGTTCAACACCGCGGCCACCGCTTCGACCTCTTCCGGAAACAGTCCCAGGTTCAATTCGGTATTGCACTGCTCGACCATGCCCCGCAAAAAACCGGGCGTGTTGATGCGCCCGCTGGGCCGGTAGATCGAACTGCCATCGCCACCAAAGCGCTGAACATGGCACTGGGCACATTTGTGCTCGGCCATGAGCTTGACGCCCAAAGTCAGGTCGGCATTCTTGAAAATAGCCGGTTGCGCCTGAGCCGCTGTAGCCACCAGGGCCCCATTGAGCAGCCAGAGCGCAAGGGTCCGCATCACTTGGCTCCGCCGAGCACCCAGTTGGCCAGGGCCAGCGCGTCGGCATCGCTCAAAGCCGGCTGCGCGGGCATGGGCACGGGTCCCCACTTGCCCGAGCCCCCGGCCTTGATGCTTTTGGCCAGCATCGCAGCGGCATCCTTTTGCGAGCCATATTTCTTGGCCACGTCCTGGTAGGACGGACCGACCAATTTCTTGTCGACCGCATGGCAGGCGGTACAGGCGTTCTTCTTGGCCAGATCCAGGCTGGCCCAAGCGGGCGTGGCCATCAAGAGGGCCACCGAAAGAGAGGTCAAAAATCGTTTCATGGAGAAGTCTCAGCTGATAAATCAATAGTTGCTAATATATTGGAAAGCGCCCTCAAACGGGATCTTCAGAAGCGGCGTTTTCATTGGGGATTTCACCGATTTCCCACCGGTTGCGGGCCGACCCCAGGGGCTGGCGTCGAGTGCTCAAGCGCCGCCCCCATCAACTCGGGCGTCAGTTGCTGCACCGCCTGGTAATGGGTCAAAAACACGCGGCCGCCCAGATCGGACAAGAACGCAGACGACTTCAATCGATCCATGACCGGGCCCTTGACCTCGCTCAGATGCAGCAAAATCCGGGCGTCCTTGAGGCGGTGATCGATCGCCTCCAGACTCTCGAGCGCGCTGGCGTCGATGTCGTTGATGGCCGAGCACTGCAGCACCACGTGCTGCAACTTTGGCCGCTTGGCCACCTCCTCATTGATCCGGTCCTCAAGGGCTCTGGCATTGGCAAAGTACAGGCTTTCATCGACCCGCAGGCTCAGCAGCCGCGGATCGACCCTCACCTGATGGCGCAGCACATTTCGAAAGTGCTCGGTGCCACTGACCAAGCCAACTTCGGCAATGTGCGGCCGGCTGGTCTTGAGCAGGGACAGCATCAGGGAAACCAGCACACCGGCCACCAAACCCGACTCCACGCCTACTCCCAGCGTGACCCCAACGGTCGTCAACACGGCGGCGAAGTCAGCCTTGGAATAGAGCCAGGTGCGCCGGAAAATCCCCAGATCGACCAGCGACAACACCGCCACCACGATGGTGGCTGCCAACGCCGCCTGAGGCACGAAGTAAAGCGCCGGCGTGAGCAAGAGGACGGTCAGCAAGATGCCCACGGCGGTGAACACGCCGGCTGCCGGCGTTTGGGCGCCTGCGTCGAAGTTCACCACCGAGCGGGCAAACCCACCCGTGACCGGAAACCCGCCGGTGAACGCGGCGCCCAGATTGCTCGCACCGAGCGCCACCAGCTCGCGATCGGGCTCGATGCGCTGCCGGCGCTTGGCCGCCAGCGTTTGCCCCACCGAGACCGACTCGACAAAACCGACCACGCTGATCAAGAGGGCCGGCATGGCCAACTCGCGCCACAAGCCCAGGTCCCAGACGGGCCAGGTCAGCGGTGGCAAGCCCTGCGGGACCGTGCCCACGATCTTGACGCCGCTTTGCGACCACTGAAAAAACCAGGTCAGCGCAGCGGCCAGCGCAATGGCACCAACCGGCGCCGCCTTGGCCAGCACATCGGCCAGCCGAGCTGGCAGCCCCCACGACAGCAGCAAAGGCTTGAGGCGACGCCTGGCCCAAAAAAGAAAACCCACCATGCCCAGGCCCAGCGCTGCCGTGATCACATGCACTTGACCCCACTGCTGAGCCAGGCCCCATGCGAGCTCCATAAAGTTATGGCCCTCAACCTTGACACCCAGGATCACCTTGAGCTGGCCGGCGGCAATAAGCAAAGCCGAAGCCGTGATAAAGCCCGAAATCACCGGATGGCTCAGAAAACTCGCCAGGAAACCCAAACGCAGCAGACCCATGACCAAGAGCATGGCACCCGACAGGAAGGCCAGGGTGATCGCCACCGCCCAGTAATGGGGCGAACCCGCTTGAGCATGCTCGCCGATGGCTGCAGCCGTCATCAGCGAGACCACCGCCACCGGACCGACCGCCAGCACCCGGCTGGTGCCAAAAATCGCATACAGCAGCAGCGGCGCAATGCTCGCATACAGCCCAACATGGGGAGGCAGCCCCGCCAGCGAGGCATAAGCCAGACTCTGCGGGATGAGCATGAGCGTGACGATCAGGGCGGCCAGCCCATCGCTGGCCAAGGTGCTGCGCTCGTAGCGGCGGCCCCAGTCAAGGATGGGGAAAAAAGCTCTCAAGCCGCTGCCTTTGTGTCGCATGGGGTACCGGCGCTCAGTGCTGGGCCTGGGCCAATTGCCACAAGGCGCTCGAGCGCGCACCGCTGCGGCAGTAGGCCAGCACCGGCGCGGGCAACTCGAGCAGCAGGCGCGCCAGCGCCGCGCCGTCGCCCGCCGTGATCTGCCCGGACACCACCGGCAGGTAACGCGCCTGCAGACCGGCCTGGACGGCCGCCTGCTCGATTGCCCCAAAGGCCGGCTGCCCCAGGCCGCCCTCGCCATCGGGGCGATTGCAAACAATGGACCGGAAACCGGCCCGAGCGATGGCCGCAACATCCTGCGCAGAAATCTGACCAGCCACTGAAAAGTCGGGGCTCAAGGCTTGAACGGACATCGCAATCTCCTGTCTATGAAGGCCACTCAAACAGCGGGGCGCCGGCCCAGGCGATCGATCCACTCGAACACCAGCATGCCGGCGAGCATGGCCACCACAAAGACGGCCGCCTTGGGCTCGCCCGCGGCCATGCTCACGATGCCAGGGCCCGGGCAAAACCCGGCCAAGCCCCAGCCCGCGCCAAACAGCAAGGCGCCCAGCAGCAGCCGCTTGTCGATATCGCGTGAAGTTGGCAGATGCAAAGCGCCGCCCAAGAAGCTGCGGGTGCGCTTCTTGGCTGTGCCAAACGCAAAAAAGCCCACGGCGATGGCACCGCCCATGACCAGAGCCAGGGAGGGATCCCAGGAGCCGGCCAAGTCAAGAAAACCAATGACCTTGCCGGGATCGGTCATGCCGGAAATCAGCAAGCCCCAGCCAAAGAGCAGGCCGACGATGAATTCACTCAAACGGGATGCGGGGGTGCGGGTCATGACAGATCCTTTCAAAACAGGTGGCGCACCACATAGACGATGGCAAAGCCGGCCGCCATAAAGGTGCCCGTGGCCACCAAGGAGCGCGGAGACAGTCGCGACAGGCCGCACACGCCGTGGCCGCTGGTGCAACCCGAGCCCAGGCGCGTGCCATAGCCCACCATCAAACCGGCGATGACCACGGCCGCGTAGCCGGCATCAATGCGCGGCGCACTGAGCAGGCCGGGCGGCGCCACCCAGGCCAAAGTGACCGGGGCGGCCAGCATGCCCAGCAAGAAAGCCGCACGCCATCCCCAGTCACCCGACTTGGGGGCGAGCAGGCCACCCAAAATGCCGCTGATGCCCAGGATGCGGCCGTTGACCAAAATAAAAAGCGCCGAGGCCAAGCCCAGCAAGGCGCCACCGCCCAGCGAAGCCCATGGGGTGAAGTGGGTCCAATCGATTGCCATAAAAATCTTCCTTGAGAAAAGTGGGTTCAGCTCGCCTGTTGGCAGGGCTCGCTACAAAATTGTTGGTACAGGGTCTGGATCACCGCCAGGGCCTGCGGGCTTTTTACGGTGTAGTAGATGCTCTTGCCTTCGCGCCGGGTGTTGACCAGTTGCTCCTCGCGCAGAACCGTCAGTTGCTGCGACAAAGTCGGCTGCACGATGCCCAGCAGCTGCTCGAGTTCACCGACCCGCTTTTCGCCCTGCGAGAGCTGGCACAAGATCATCAGCCGGTCTGGATTGGCCAAGACCTTCATCAAGTTGCACGCCCGGCTGGCAGCCAGACGCATGTCGCTCAGCTCGAATGTCACATCGCCCATCTCGCAAGCCTCCTAAAGCCCGATTGGGGGATAGTCTATTGACAAACAATCTATTTGTCAATAGACTATCAAAAACTTAATTGAAGGAGTCAAGATGAGCGCAGCAAGCCCCCAAATCACCACACCTCAAGTTGAGGGTTTTTTTGACAAAGCCACCTGGACCGTGACCTACGTGGTGCACCAGGGCCCAGGCTCGGCCTGCGCCATCATCGACTCGGTGCTGGACTACGACCCCAAGTCAGGCCGCACCCGTACCACGTCGGCAGACAAGGTGATCGAGTTCGTCAAAACCCATCAATTGAGCGTCGAGTGGATTCTCGAAACCCACGCCCACGCCGACCATCTGAGCGCTGCGCCCTACCTCAAAAAGCATCTGGGCGGCCAAATCGCCATCGGCGATCAAATCACCCGGGTGCAAAAAGTGTTCAAGGGCGTCTTCAACCTCGAGGCGCAATTCAAGTCGGACGGCTCACAGTTCGACCGCCTGCTTGCCGACGGGCAGTCGTTTGCAGTGGGCTCGCTCAGCGCCAAGGTGATGTCGGTGCCCGGCCATACACCGGCCTGCGTCGCCTACCAGTTTGGAGATGCTGTTTTTGTGGGCGACACCCTGTTCATGCCCGATGTGGGCACGGCCCGCTGCGACTTTCCCGGCGGTGACGCGCAAACCTTGTACGCCTCGACCCGCAAGATCTTGAGCCTGCCGCCGCAAACACGCTTGTTCATGTGCCACGACTACCCGCCCAACGATCGCCCCATCGCCTTCGAGACCACGGTGGCCGAGCAGCGCGAAAAAAACATTCATGTGCACGACGGCATCAGCCAAGCCCAGTTTGTGCAGATGCGCACCCAGCGCGATGCCACCCTGGACATGCCGGTGCTCATCTTGCCGGCGGTGCAAATCAATATCCGCGCGGGACAAATGCCGCCCAAAGAAAGCAACGGCACGGCTTATGTGAAGATCCCACTTGACGCGCTTTGATCGGCTGCGCAGGGCCCCGCCGGTCGGCGCCGCCAGGTGAAAGCGCCTGTCTGGCCTGCCCGGAGGGAATCGAACCCCCGACCCACAGCTTAGAAGGCTGTTGCTCTATCCGACTGAGCTACGGGCAGTGGCTGGGAATCTTAGCGCGCAAAGGCCGCGGGCCTTGCACCAGTAGGGCCGCAGAGCGGGCTCACCAGCTTGAGTGAGCCGCGAAGCGGCTTGGTTGACGCGATTGGTCGGAGTACAAGGATTCGAACCTTGGACCCCCTGCTCCCAAAGCAGGTGCGCTACCAGACTGCGCCACACTCCGACAAGCCCTCAGTATAACCGGGGCCAAGTGCGCAAAAGCTCTGGGGCGCTCAGCCATTGCGCCAGTTGCCGAAAGCTCGGGTGAAACCACTAGAGATTTGAAGGCAGGCAGGCCCTAATATGGATCTGAGTTAACAGTTGTTCTGAGTTTTTTGCAAGACCAGCAAAGCTCGCGGACCTGTTGATACTGGGTTCGTGCCCGTGCATCTCGAGGGCATTGCAGTTTCCTGATGAAGAGTTGACAGCCGCCGGTGCCGAAAGGCCCGGCGGTTTTTTCTGCGCCTGCCGATGTCGCATTGCGGTCAAGCGCGCGGCCTGCACCGGCCGCATGGGCCGTCTGAACAAGGGTTTTTCGCAGTCAAAGCAGCGGACGCAACTGCGCTGCGGCATCGAAGAGCAAAGGCAACCATTGGCGCTGCAGCGCCGGCTCGCGCATGCGATCGGCCGAGCTCACCCAATTGAGTGCCGCGACCGCGCGACCCTGGGCATCGCGCAGCGGCACCGCCAGCGCATGCACGCCCAACTCATGTTCCTGGCGAGCCAGGCAGTGATCGTCGCGCCGCGCCTGTGCCAGCGCGCGCCTCAAGGCGGCCGGCTGGGTCAGCGTGTGGGCCGTCAAGCGCGGCAAACTGCCGTCGATCAGGCACCCGTCTAGCCAGCACTTGAGCTGCGCGGCCGAAAGGCCGGCCAGCAGCATGCGTCCGGTCGATGTGGCGTGCGCCGGCAAGCGCGCGCCCAGGTGCAAGCCGTAAGCCTGCGGGCGCGGCGAACTCGCTCCGGCCGTGGCGGCATAGCCACTGCGCCCCACGATCACCACCTCGTGGCCGTCGAGCACCGCCACCGAAAACGACTCACCGGTCTGCGCGCTCAAACGATTGAGCGTGGGCTGTACCGCCCTGGGCAGCCTGGAGGACGCCAGAAAGTTGCCGGAAAAGCGCAAAACCTTGGGCGAGAGCCAGAAGTAGCGGCCATCGGTTTCCAGATAGCCCAGATGGGCCAGGGTCAGCAGGTGACGCCGGGCGGCGGCCCGCGTGATGCCGGCTCGCTCGGCCGCCAGGGTGGCATTCAGACGCTGTCGCTGCACGTCAAAACTCTCGAGCACCGCCATGCCCTTGGCCATGCCTTCAATCAGGTCGGCTTTGGCG
>CANHBU010000015.1 GCA_947458345.1 Comamonadaceae bacterium | reverse complement strand
GATCGAGCAGCTGGGCCTGGCGCAGCTCCTCGGGGTCACGGTAGGCGGCCGGATCGACCGACACATGGCCCTTGAGGCGGTAGGTGATGGCGTGCAGCAGGCGCGGGCCGCTGCCGGCACGGATCTGAGCGATGAGTTCGCCGGCCAGCGCATGCACGCTCCAGACCTCGTTGCCGTTGACCGGGCTGGCGGCAATGCCCATGCTTTGACTGCGCGCCGAGGCGCCCTCGCCCGCCGTCATGGGCGCGCTGGCGGTGGTGGCACTCCAGCGGTTGTCTTCGCAGACAAAAAGCACGGGCAGCTGGTGGATGCGGGCCCAGTTGAGCGACTCCAGAAAGGGTCCGCGGTTGATCGCGCCGTCGCCAAAAAAGCAGACCGTGATGGCGCCATGCCCCTGCAGCTTTTGGGCATGGGCGGCGCCCACGGCAATCGGCAGGCCGGCGGCGACCACGCCGTTGGCACCGAGCATGCCCACAGAAAAGTCGGCGATGTGCATCGAGCCGCCCTTGCCGCCGTTAAAGCCGCTGGCCTTGCCGTAGAGCTCGCACATCATGCCGGCCAGGTCGGCACCCTTGGCCAGGGTGTGGCCGTGGCCGCGGTGGGTCGAGGTCAGCAGGTCCGCTGGCTTCAGATGTGCGCAAACGCCGGCCGGCACCGCCTCCTGCCCGGTCGACAGGTGCAGCGGCCCGCGCACCTTGGCGCTGCCGTCGGCGGTTTTGTTGTAGGCGCTCACGCCCCCCTGGCTGACGATTTCGGCCGCATCCTCAAAGGCGCGGATACGGCTCATGCAGCGGTAGAGGTGGCGCAAGGTCTCTAGAGCGTCGGGTGCCGGCAAGTGCATTCCTTTGTGGGGCAGGGCGTTGCGGCCTGCGCAGCCCGGTGCGGCGTGGACCTGCGGGTCCCCCGCTCCTGGGCCTTGCAGGAGTGGCCGCGAGTTTAGGCTATGCTCATCGGCATGAAGCCCGAACGCGTTTTTGAGGACACGCTGGGCGCCTTTTTGATGGCGGCCCTGCTCCTGATCACCCTGCTCAATGTCTTCGTGCGCTATTTCACCGACCAGTCCTTCGCCTGGACCGAGGAAATTTCCTGCGTTCTGATGCTCCTGCTCAGCTTGGCCGGCAGTGCGGCGGCGCTGGTGCGCGACAGCCATATCCGGGTCGACTATTTCTTTGCCCGCGGCACGCCCGCGCGCCAGCAGCGCCTGGCGATCTTGTCGGCGCTGGCTGTGGCGGCCTTTTTTGGCCTGCTGGGCGTGCTGTCGGCGCAGATGGCCTGGGACGAGTTCCGCTTCAATGAAACCTCGCCGGCCATCGGCATTCCCAAGTGGTGGTATTCGGTCTGGCTGCCGGTGTTTTGCGGCATCTTGTGCGCCCGCGCGCTGCAGCGCTGGCAGCGCCTTCTCAGGAGCCCGGCATGATCGGCGCCTGCCTGTTCATTGCCTTTGTGGTGCTCATGCTCGCGGGCGTGCCCATTGGGGTGGCGCTGGGGGTTGGGGGCGCGCTGGCCATCGGCTTGTCCAATTTGGACACGGCCCACTGGGGCCTGCTGGCGGTGCCGCAAAATTTTTACGCCTCCTTGACCAAATACCCCTTGCTGGCCTTGCCGATGTTTGTGTTGGTGGGCTCCATCTTCGACCGCTCGGGCATCGCGCAGCGCTTGGTCAATTTCGCCGTGGCCATCATCGGCCGGGGTCCGGGCATGCTGCCGGTGGTGGCGATTTTGGTGGCCATGTTTTTGGGCGGCGTTTCTGGTTCGGGGCCGGCCAATGCGGCCGCTGTGGGCGGCGTGATGATCGCGGCCATGGCGCGCGCCGGCTACCCGGCGCCGTTTTCGGCCTCGGTCATCGGCTCGGCAGCGGCCACCGACATCCTGATCCCGCCCTCGATTGCGCTCATCATCTATAGCGTGATGGTGCCCGGCGCTTCGGTGCCGGCCTTGTTTGCCGCCGGCATGATCCCGGGCATCTTGGCGGGCCTGGCCCTGATCGTGCCGACCTTGTGGCTGGCGCGCAAGCACGGCATGGGCAAGCTCGAGGCGGCGCTGCCGCGGCCGCCCTTTTGGGCCAGCTTGCGCGAGGCGACCTGGGGCCTGTTTGCGCCGGTGCTGATTCTGGGCGGCATGCGCATGGGGTGGTTCACGCCCACCGAGGCCGGTGCGGTGGCGGTGGCCTACGGCTTGCTGGTGGGCATGCTGATACACCGCACCATCAAGTGGGCCGACCTGGGCCTGATTTTTCGCGAGGCCGCCGAGATTTCGGGCGTGATCCTGCTGATCATCGGGCTTGCATCGATCTTTGCTTATGCGGTCAATACCTTGGGCATCATCGACCCGATCACCCGCGCAATTACGGACAGCGGCCTGGGCTCCACGGGCGTTTTGCTGTGTCTGGTGGCGCTCTTGCTGGTGGTGGGCATGTTCCTCGATGGCGTGTCGATTTTTCTGATCTTCGTGCCGCTGGTCATGCCCCTGATGCGCACCTACGGCTGGGACCCGGTCTGGTTTGGCATTTTGATGACCATGATGGTGGCCGTCGGCCAGTTCACGCCGCCGATGGCGGTCAACCTGATGGTCTCGTGCAAAATGGCGGGCGCATCGATGGAGGAGACCTTCCCCTGGGTCTGGTGGCTGGTGCTGGGCATGATGGTCAGCTTGCTGGCCGTGCTGTTCATGCCATCGCTGGCGCTCTGGCTGCCCCGTTATCTGGGTTACTGATTTTTACCAAGACAAGCAAAGGAGACGATATGTCATCATCATTCAAACCCCTGACCCGCCGCCTGATCGGCGCTTTGGCCCTGGGCCTGGGCTTGAGCCTGGGCGTGCAAGCCCAGCAGGCGCTGCCGCCGGGCTACAAGGCCGAGTACAAGCTCTCCACCGTGGTCGGCACCGCTTTCCCCTGGGGCAAGGGCGGCGAGATCTGGGCCAATCTGGTGCGCGAGCGCACCCAGGGCCGCATCAACATCAAGCTCTACCCGGGCGTCTCGCTGGTCAATGGTGACCAAACGCGTGAGTTCACCGCCATCCGCCAAGGCGTGATCGACCTGGCCATCGGCTCGTCCATCAACTGGTCGCCGCAGGTCAAGGAACTCAATCTGTTTTCGCTGCCTTTCCTGATCTCCGACTATGCCGCGCTGGACGCGCTGACCTCCGGCGAGGTCGGCAAGGACATTTTTGGCATCATCGACCGGGCCGGCGTCGTACCCCTGGCTTGGGGCGAGAACGGCTTTCGGGAGCTGACCAATTCCAAGCGTGAAGTGCGCACCCCGGCCGACCTGAAGGGCCTGAAGATCCGCGTGGTGGGTTCGCCCCTGTTCATCGACATGTTCACCGCCCTGGGCGCCAACCCGGTGCAGATGAGCTGGGCCGACGCCCAGCCGGCGCTGTCTTCGGGCGCCATCGACGGCCAGGAAAACCCCGTGTCCATCTTCACGGCTGCCAAGCTGCACACCGTCGGCCAGAAGAATGTGACCATGTGGGGCTACATGATCGACCCGCTGGTGTTTGTGGCCAACAAGGAAATTTGGAACAGCTGGACCGTGCAGGATCGGGAAATTGTTCGCCAGGCCGCGGTTGACGCGGGCAAGCAGGAAATCGGCTTGGCTCGCGCCGGTCTGGTTGAAGCTGGGCGCCCCTTGCTCAAGGACATTGAAGGCCTGGGCGTGAAGGTCACCCAGCTCACGCCGGCCGAGCGGGCCCAGTTCGTGGCCGCCACCCGTGGCGTGGCTGCCAAGTGGAAGGGCCAGATCGGCGCTGCCCTGGTGGATAAGGCAGAAAAAGCGGTTGCCGGTAAGTAAACGCTGACATCGAAATAAAAATCCCCGCTCACGAGCGGGGATTTTTTTGTGCGCCGTTCAGGTCGCTGACCGGCCCAGCCGGTGCGCGGTTTCCCGCGCATTAGTGGAGTATGGCGGGCCGGGGCACAGGCGGCTCAGGGCGCAGTGGCGTGCTCCAGATCTCGCGCAAGGCGGACAGTTCTTCGGCGCTCAGGCCCGTGCGGATCGCAAGCCGCAGCGCGGGCGCGGCGGGGGCCACAGGCTGGATGGGGGTCAGGCGTTGTTCAGGTGACATGGCAGCTCCTGCAATCGATGCTGTCAATGATGGCCTTATCGGCGCGCCTGAACGTTAAATCTTGCAACAAGATGTGGCGGTCTGTAGCTTTCCCGGCGCTGATCGCAGGCGCACCCTGGTGGGCTGCTGCAGCGCTGTCCTGCAGAGCCGCTCAGCCTGCAAACACGGTTTCGGGCAGGCCCCGGACGCCCGGGATGTGCAGGGCAAACAGCGAGCCCGACAGGGGCGCGGCCTTGAGCGATTCGGCGCTCAGCCGAACCGAGGCGCTGGTGACGTACAAGGTGTCGAGCTGCGCCCCGCCAAAGCAGCAGCTGGTCGGTCGGGGCACCGGCAGGCGCACGCGCATCACCTCCTGGCCCTGCGCACTAAAGCGCACCACGCTCCAGGCATCCCACAGCGCCACCCACAGGCAGCCGTCCTGGTCAACGGTCAGCCCGTCGGGCGTTCCCTCGTCCGGGCCGAGCACGATCAAGGGCCGCCGATTGCTCAGGGTACCCGCATCCAGATCGAATTCGTACTGGTAGATCGTGCGGCGAAACGAATCGGTGAAGTACATGTAGCGGTTGTCCGGGCTCCAGCCCAGTCCGTTGGCCACCGTCACGCCCGTTTCCATGCGCGTGAATTGACCGTCGGCTTCGACCTTGAACAGGCTGCCCCGGTTGGCCGTTGCCCCCATGTCCATCGAGCCCACCCAGAGCCGGCCGCGGCGGTCGCACTTGCCGTCGTTGTAGCGGTTGTTGGCCCGCTGCGCGTCGGGATGGGAAAACCAGTTCAGGGGCTCGCCAGGGCCCTGCCAGCCCATCAAGCCGCCGGGCGTGGCCAGCAGCAGGCCACCCGAGGACTTGGGCACGGCCACGCTGACCATGGTCCCTAGAGGCGTGGTGGTGTTGTGTCCGGGGCCGCGGTGGCAATGAACCGATGGCGTGAGGATGTCGACCCAGTACAGGGCCGCATCGCGGGTGGACCACAGCGGGCCCTCGCCGAGCAGCGAGCGCGCCGGCACGACGCATTCCCACTGGACCTTTTCGTCGCTGCGATTGGGCGGCGATTGCGGCTGAATCGACATGGCCTGACCTCCGGCATTGTGGGCGATGCGCCGGGCCGCGCCGATCAGCTCCGACGACAGCGCATGCGCCCGGGCCTCGTCGAGGCGATCGGCCGCACCGGTCAGACCGATCGCGCCGACGGGACGGCCCTCAATGTCGAACACGGGCACGGCCACCGACAGGCAGTCGGCGGCGATGTCCTGGCGCACCAGCGCGTAGCCGCGTGCGCTGGTCAGGTTCCAGCGTGCCTGCATGTCTTGCTTCCACTGCTGGGCATCGGCAGCGCCGCTGCGCGCGGCGCCTTCGTCGAGCAGTCGGCGCTGGCGCACCGGGTCCAGATGCGCCGCGATCGCATGGCCCAAGGCGCTGTCCTGCAGAGACAGCAGCGCGCCGGTCGAGGCCGACATCGCCGCCTGCCTGCCGGCCTCTTCGCAGGCCACCACCACCACCTGGTCTTGATCCAGGGTCGCCAGCAGCGCGGTTTCTTCCTGGCGGTCGCGCAGGCGGGTCAACTCGTCCTGGGCGGCCAGGCGCAGGTCGAAGTCGCTCCAGACCTCGTGGGCCAGCTCCAGCAGGCGAAAACCAAGCTTGAAGGTCTTGTTGAAGGGATCGTGGCGCAGCAAGCCTTCGCGCGTCAAAGTCGCCAGGGTGCGGTGCAGCGAGGCCTTGGGCAGGCCCGCCTGCCTGAGCAGCTGCGTGAAGGTCATGGGCGTGCGATTTTTGGAGACGATGTTGAGCAGGTTCATCGCCTTCTCCAGCACGCCCACCCCAGGCACGCTGGGCTGGGGGGCCTGTGCGCGCGCCGGCAAGTGGCCGTTGGCCACGCGCGGCTCGATCGGGTCTTGTGTTCGCATGGGCGGCGATATTAGACCCCTGGCACGCCAGCGCTCCGATCGGGTAAGTCCCAATAGATGGAACCACGGCATTGGAAATAATCTAGGCTGAATTTTTGTTCCGATCAACGGAACTTTGGTATCCCACCCTTACTTCGGCATCCCCTCACCATTTAGGAGGCAGACCATGTTGACGCGTCGCGCTCTTGTGAAATCCATCACGGCAGGTGCCGCCTGGGCGGCAACGGGCGCGCACGCCCAGTCTCGTGCGCTGACCTATGTGGGCTGGTCGCACGATGAGGCGGCGAGCAAACCCACGCTGACGGCCATGTTCGATGCATTTCGCAAGGCCCAGCCCGACGTCAAGCTCGATGTGGTCGGATTTCCCTGGGCGCAGATGCAGCAAAACATTTTGCTGCGACTGCGCTCCGGGCAGGCGCTGGACGTGGTGCAACTGGCCGAGCGCTGGCTGCCGCAGTTTGCCGGCACCAACCGGATGGTTGACCTCAACGAGGTCTACGGCAAGGGCTATCTGGGTCGCCAGATGAACCCGGGCCTGCTGACCCTGGGCGATTACAAGGGCAAGCAACTGGGCCTGCCCTGGACGGCCGGCTCCATTGCCATCGTGGGCAATCGGGCGGTCATGCAGGAAGCCGGCGTCAACCGCGTGCCCAAGACCATCGATGAGTTCGTGGAGGCCCTGCGCACCATCAAGAAGGCCAAACCGCAGTCGGTGCCCTATGCGATGACCACCAAAAACAACAACTCCCTGAGCCCCGACTTCCAAGTCTGGCTCTGGACTTTTGGCGGCGAGCTGCTCGACGACAAGGGCCAGGTGATGGTGCAGTCGCCCGCAGCGGTGCGCGCTCTGACTTTCATGGCCGACATGGTCAAGGAGGGCTTGGCGGCCAAGGACATCGACCGACCCGACGCGCGGCGCATGTTCGCGCAAAACCAGACGGCCTTCTATCACGACGCTCCGCTGGCCCGTGGCTTCGCGCGCAACAACTCGGGCAAAGGTACCGAGTTCGACCGTTTCGTGGTGGCCGTGCCCACGCCGGTGCTCAAAAACGGCGACCCGCCTCGCTCGCTGGCTTGGGGCCATCTGCTCACCTTCTTCGGCGATGGCAAGACCATTCCATCGCAGCAGTCGCTGCAGGCCCAGTTTGCAGCGCACCTGGCCATGAACGATGCGTCGCAACTGGCCTACTTCAACTCCCAGGGCCTGTTCCCGGTGACCAACTCGGCTCTGGCGCAACTCAAGAACGACGCCTATGTCAGCGAGTGGTCGGCCACGGCGCGTTCGGCCCTGCGCGATGAGCCCTCGTTTTGGCCCAACTCGGCCGACCTGACCACCATCGTCGGTGAAGAGGTGCAGTCGGCCTTGCTGGCGCTCAAGAGCCCGCAGGCGGCCATCGATGCGATGGCCAAGCGCTTGCAGGCCAAGATGGCCGAGCTGCCCAAGACCTGATGGAGCTCTCGCTCAAGAGTCGCGAGCGGCGGGTGGGCTTTGCCTTGACGGTGCCCGCCTTGCTGGCTTTTGCCGTGATGATCTTGCTGCCCTTCGTGCAGTCGTTTCGGCTGGCCTTCTACAAGTTCACCGTCGACATGCAGGCGCCGGCCTATGTGGGTCTGGCCAACTTCGCACGCATCCTGAGCGACCCCGGCATGGCCACCGTTTGGTGGAACACCCTGGTTTTCGTGGTGCTGACCACCGGTTTGACTTTGCTGCTCGGGCTGGCTTGGGCCCTGGTCGTCAATCAGACGTTCTGGGGCCGCTCGCTGCTGCGCTCGCTGTCCTTGCTGCCCTGGGTGCTGCCCACCACCGTGACCGCCTTTTTGGCGGCCTGGATCTTCAATGGACAGTACGGCGTGCTCAATGCGGCTTTGCTGCGTCTGGGCGTACTCGAGCAGCCCATCACCTGGCTGGCCGAGCCCGCAGGCGCGATGGCGGCGGTGATCTTGGCCAAGGTCTGGCTGTCGGTGCCGCTGTTCATGGCCTTCTTTCTGGCCGGTCTGCAAACAGTCTCGCAAGACCAGCTCGATGCCGCGCGGGTCGATGGCTGCAGCCACTGGTCTTTGTTGCGCTACGTGGTGCTGCCGCATTTGCTGCCCACGGTGGTGGTGGTCACGGTGCTCGGGGCGATGGGCAACCTTCAGGCCTTCGATGTGATTTATGCCCTGACGCAGGGCGGGCCGATCAAGTCGACCACCATGCTCTCGATCGAGGTCTACAAGCAGGCTTTTCAGAACTGGGACATGGGCACCGCCAGCGCCGTCGGTGTGCTGTGGTTCTTCACGATTGCGGTACCGGCGGGTCTGTATTTGCGCATCTTGTTTCGGCGCGAGGACTGAGCCCATATGCTGCGGCTGGACTCTTGGCAATCTCGACTGGTCTTCGGTGCCGGCTTGCTGCTGGTCGGCGGTTTTTTGCTGCTGCCCCTGGCCTGGATGGTGCTGACTTCCTTCAAGCCCGAGCAGGAGCTGTTTGTGCGCATGCCCCTGTGGCTGCCGCAGGCGCCGACGTTGGAGCACTATGCGCAAATGCTCGCCCGCGGCGACATGGCGCTGCAGCTGCGCAACAGCCTGATTACCGCGCTCAGCGGCGCCGTGCTGACGGTTGCGCTGGCGGTCTATGCGGCCTACGGTTTTGCCAAGTTTCGCTTTCGCGGTCGCAAACCCCTGATGCTGCTGATGCTGTCGGCGCAGATGTTTCCTTTTGCCATGCTGCTCATCAGCGTCTACCCGATGCTGCAGGCCCTGGGCCTGCTCAACACGCATCTGGGCCTGGTGTTGTCCTACATCATCCTGGCGCTGCCCAGTGGCACCTACATGCTCTACAGCTATTTCGTCAACGTGCCCAGTGAGATCATCGAGGCCGCGCGTGCCGATGGCGCCGGTGAGCTCTACATCTTGCACCGCATCGTGCTGCCCCTGGCCATGCCGGCGCTGGTGACCGTTGGCCTGTATGCCTTCATGTGGGCCTGGAATGACTTGCTGTTTTCGCTGACCCTGGTGACCGAGCCGCAGTTGCGCACGGTGGGTCCGGGCTTGATGCTCGGCTATTTGGGCGAGGGCCGCAGCGATTGGGGCGGCGCCATGGCCGCCTCGATCATCAGTTCTTTGCCTGTGGTGGTGGGGTTTGCCTTTTTGCAGCGCTTTTTCATCCAGGGCCTGACGGCTGGGGCGGTCAAATCATGAGGCTTGCGGGCAAGGTGGCCATCGTCACGGGCGTCGGGCAGGGCATCGGGCATGCCATCTTGCACCGCTTTGTTCAAGAGGGCGCGTGCGTGGTGGCCCTCGAGTGGGACGCGCAGGCCGGCGCGCAGGCGGTGGCCGAGCTGCCGGCTGAGCAGGTGCGGCTCATCGTCGGCGATGCCAGTGCGCAAGCGGTGGTCGAGCAGGCCATCGCCTGCGCCCGCGAAAGCTGGGGCGGTCTGCAGGTGCTGGTCAACAACGCGGTGCGCTACAGCGAAAAAAGTGCGATCGACACCAGTGATGAAGACTGGGCCAGCACCCTCGATTCGGCCCTGACGGGCACCTTTCGTTTCTGCCGCGCCGCCTTGCCGCTCATGATCGCCGGCGGCGGTGGATCGATCATCAACCTGTCCTCGGTCAACCAGCGCGTGGCCAATCCGCGCCTGGCCGCCTACACCGCCGCCAAGGGGGGTGTGCGTGCGCTGAGCCAGCAAATCGCCGTCGAATACGGCCGCCAGGGCATACGCTGCAACAGCATTGCGCCGGCCTTCATCGCCACGCCGCGCACCATGAAGGGCGTGAGCCAGAAAGACGCGGCCATCAACGACAGCTGCTACCCCGTGGGCCGCGTGGGCCAGCCCATTGATGTGGCCCACGCGGCGCTGTTTTTGGCCAGCGACGAGTCGACGTTTGTCACCGGCACCGACATGCTCGTCGATGGCGGCTTGACCTCGTTGGCAGCCAGCGCGCTGCTGTCGACCCGCATCCGCGGATGGTGGGGACTGGCCCCTCTGGATATGAAAGACTTCCCATGAATGCACAGACCCGACTCGAAGGCGTCTTCCCGGTACTGCCCACCCCCTTTGACGAGGGCGGTGCGGTCGATGAAGCGGGCTTGCGCCGCCTGGTGCGCTACTTGCTGCGCTGCGGTGTCGATGGCATCACCTATCCTGGCGTGGCCAGCGAGTTTGCCGAGCTCAGCTTGGCCGAACGGGTGCGCCTGACCCATGCCGTGCTGCAAGAGGTGGCCGGCCGGGTGCCGGTGATCGTTGGCGCCACGGCTGCGGGCCTGGGGGCCACCCGGGACTTGCTGCAGGCCTTGGGCCCCATGCCCGGTGCTGCAGCCTTGATGGTGGCCGATCCGCCGCAGCAGGGGCTGGCCCAGCAGATCGAGTTCTTCACCGAGTTGCAGGGTCAAGCTGGCGGGGTGCCGCTGATGCTGCAAAACGTGCCGGCGCCGGTCGGTGCCGGGCTGCAGGCCAGTGACGTGCTGTCGGTGGTGCGGGCGGTGCCGGCCATTGCCTATGTGAAGGAGGAAACCCTGCCCAGCGGACAGCGCCTGAGCCAAGTGCTGGCGCAAGCGCCGGCGAGCTTGCGCGGGGTGCTCGGTGGCGCGGGCGGGCGCTACATCACCGACGAGCTGCGCCGGGGCGCCTGCGGCACCATGCCCGCCATTGAGCTGGCCGAGGTTCACACCGCCTTGTATGCGGCCCATCGCCGCGGCGACGAGGCGGCGGTTCGGCAGTTGTTCACGCGCATGCTGCCCATTCTCAATATCCAGGCGGTCTTTCGCTGGTCCTTGACCAAGTATGTGCTGCAGCGCCGCGGCTTGATCGCCTCGATGCGCCAGCGCATCGCCGGCCCGGTGCTCGATGCGCAGGACCGTGCCGATGTCGATGCCTTCTTGGGCGATCTGCACGATCTGCTGTTGCCGGCCGATCAGCTGCCCGATTGAGGATTGCGCGCCATGGCCCAGCTTGTACTGCATCAGGTCCGCAAGTCCTTTGGCGCTGCCGAGGTCATCCGGGGCCTGGACCTGAGCGTGCAAGATGGCGAGTTCTGCGTCTTCGTGGGCCCATCGGGCTGTGGCAAGTCGACTTTGCTGCGGCTTATTGCCGGACTTGAAGAGTGCAGCGGCGGGCGCATCGAGATCGATGGCAGCGATGTCACCCAGGTGCCGCCTGCGCGTCGCGGCATTGCCATGGTGTTCCAGTCCTATGCGCTGTATCCGCACATGAGCGTGGCCGACAACATGGGTTTTGGCCTGAAGATGGCCGGGGTGGCCGCCGAGTGCATCGCCGCCAGTGTCAAGCAGGCCGCCACCATCTTGCAGATCGAGCACCTGCTCGAGCGCCGGCCCAAGGATCTGTCGGGCGGTCAGCGTCAGCGCGTGGCCATCGGGCGCGCGATCGTGCGCAGCCCCAAGCTGTTTTTGCTCGACGAGCCGCTGTCCAACCTCGATGCGGCCTTGCGCGTCGACATGCGCATCGAGCTGGCGCAATTGCGCACGCAGCTCGGCGCGACCTTTATTTACGTCACCCACGACCAGGTCGAGGCCATGACACTGGCCGACAAGATCGTGGTGCTGCGCGATGGACGCATCGAGCAATGCGGTGCGCCCCTGGAGCTTTACCAGCGGCCGGTCAATCAATTTGTGGCTGGCTTCATTGGCTCGCCCAAGATGAATTTCCTGCCCGCGACACTGCGCCCCGGGCCCTCGGGTGTTTTGCAGCTGCGCACGGCCGAGGGAGGGCAGTGGGCGCTGGCCGAGCGCGCAGGGCTTGTGCCGGACGAGGCGCTGGTCTTGGGCATTCGGCCCGAGCATGTGCAGCTGTGCGCCCCCGATGGCGCGCCTGTGCAAGGCCGGGTGCGCATGAGCGAACACCTGGGCAGCGAAACGCTGGTGCATGTGCAGCTGGGCGCGCAGCGGCTGCAGGTCAAGGTTGAAGGCCAGGCCGCCTGCGCCCTCGGTGAGCCGGTGGGCTTACAGTTCAAGGCTTCGTGCCTGCACCTGTTCGATGCGCAGGGTCGGCGCATCGATATGGAGGTCCTATGAGCGCGCACCCCGTCATCACGAAAGTCGAATCGATCATCGTCAGCCTGCCGCGAGAGACGCCCTATCTGGGGCCCTTGGGCGCGGGCGAGACCGTGACCGAGCGCGGCTATGTGGTCAGGGGCGGCAACCGAACCCTTTACCCCACGCGCGACTCGTCGGTGCTGGTCAAGCTCACCGCCGAAGACGGCACCCTAGGCTGGGGAGAGACCTACGGCATCATTGCGCCGCAGGCGACGGCCGCCATCATCGACGATGTGCTCGGGCCCCTGCTGCTCGGCCGTGACCCGCGCGATGTCACCACGATTTCGGAAGACTTCTACGACCTGATGCGCGTGCGCGGCCACTTTGGCGGCTACTTTATTGATGCGATTGCGGCGCTCGATATCGGTCTGTGGGATTTGCACGGCAAGCTGCTGGGCCAGCCGGTGGTCAAACTGCTGGGCGGCCAGCGCCAGCAGCGCCTTGCGGCCTATGTCTCAGGGCTGCCGGGGCAAACGCTGGCGCAGCGTGTGGCTGTGGCCGAGCATTGGCGGGCCCAGGGTTTTCGTGCCTTCAAGTACCACGCGGTGGTGTCTTTCGACGGCATCGTCGAGGAGATGCGGGCACTGCGCGAGGCGCTGGGCCCTGAGGTCGAACTGATGGTCGACCTGCACTGGAAATTCACCGCCCATGAGGCGCTGCAGCTGATCGATCGCCTGCTGCCCTATCGCCCGCTTTTTGTGGAGGCGCCCTGCGCCCCCGAAGACCAGGAGGGTCAGGTTCAGGTGGCCCGCCACAGCCGGGTGCCCCTGGCCCTGGGCGAGGAATTGGCCACGGTGTTCGAATACCGTCAGCGACTGCAAAACCGCGCGATGTCGATCGTGCAGCCCGAGATGGGCCACACCGGCATCAGCCAGTTCATGCAAATCGGACGCATGGCCCACGCTTTTCATAT
>CANHBU010000014.1 GCA_947458345.1 Comamonadaceae bacterium | reverse complement strand
ATGAGCGAGACCATGGGCCAGCCGGTGCTGATTGAAAACCGGGGCGGTGCGGGCGGCGCGATCGGCGCCGATGCAGTGGCCAAAGCGGCGCCCGACGGTCACACCCTGCTGATGCACAACCTGACCTTTCCCATGACCTCGGTGGCGCAGACCTTGGCCGGCCGCTCGCCCTTTAACGTCGACACCGATTTCGCCGGGGTTTCCATCTCGGTCTATGTGCCCTTCATGTGGACGGCCAACCCAAGCGTGCCAGCCAAAGACCTGCGCGAGCTCGGGCAGCTGCTGCGCACGCAAAAGCAGCTGGCCTACAACTACGGCTCGACCGGCCCAGGCTCGGCCATGCATGTGCAGGGCGAGGGCTTCAAGAAGGCCGCCGGCATCGACATGCAGCACGTGCCCTTCAAGGGCGCAGCGCCCCTGAAGCAGGAACTGCTGGCCGGGCGGATACAGATTGGCGGTGACCAGCTGTCGACCTCGCTGGCTGAAATCCGCGCCGGCACCCTCAAGGCACTGGCCACCACCGCCTCCAAGCGCGTGGCCGGCCTGCCCGATGTACCGACCGTGCGCGAACTCGGATTTGCCAGCCTCGAACTCGAGGGCTGGAACGGCCTTTTTGCACCGGGCAAGACCCCGCGCGAGATCGTCGAGCGCTTGCAAAAAGAGTCGGCCGCTGCCGTGCGGCACCCCGAGGTCGCCAAGCGCCTGATTGAACTCGGCGCCGAGCCCGTGGGCTCAAGCGCAGCAGCGCAAGACGAGATTCTCAAGCGCCAGATGGACCAGTTCAGGCCCATCATCCGCGATATGAAGATCGAAAGCTGAGTCGCCCGGCCTTGCGCCCAGGGTGTGGCGGGATTTGCTAAGCGCTTAGCGCTTGAGCCACCACACGGGAAACTGGCTGCAGTCGGAGGCGGCAAGCCCCTGCTCGATCGCCTGGTTCAGGTGGTCGAGCGTGATCTGGGTCAGGGGCATGGCGTAGCCGTTCTTGGTGCCCTGCTCGACCATGGTGCGCACATCCTTGCGCATGGTGCTCAGATCAACGGTGACCGCCGATTGGGGCGTGCCCGCCAAGGCATCGGCGATCATGCCGCCACGCACCTTGAGCATATTGGGGCCACCCGATGACTCGCTGAGAACGTCGACGAGCACCTTGGGATCGATGTCCAGCGATTGCACCAGGGACAAGGCCTCGCCCAGCGTCTGCCAATAAACCATGAGCGGCAAATTGACCGCCAGCTTCATGCGCGCACCATTGCCATGCGCACCCACAGCCACCCATTTGCGGCACATCTGCTCGATCAACGGACGGGCCTGCTCGACATGGGCCGGCTCACCGCCCACAAAGCCAATCAGCTTGCCCTCCTTGGCCGGACCGATGCTGCCGCCCACGGGACACTCGAGGTAGCGGGCACCCGCGAGCTGGGCCCGCTGGGCCATCAGGGCCTGAAACTCGGGCGCTACCGTACTCATCTCGATGAACAAGGGAGCGGGGTTTTCAAACAGGCCGTCAGGGCCACAGTAGACCGCCTCGATCGCAGGCGCATCGGTCAGCAGGCTGATCACCACCTCGGCGTCCAGATCAGCCGGCCGGTTCACCCGCCGCGCGCCACTGGCCACGAGCGCATCGGCCCGCGCCGCATGGCGGTTCCAGACGCTGACTTCATGTCCCAAACCCATCAGCCGCTGGGCGACCGCTTGCCCCATCTTTCCGACACCCGCGATGCCAACTTTCATGCGCTCGACTCCCATCTGTTGATCTGCATCGCCCCCCGGGATTGAGCCAGGCAGGGCGAGCCCAAGCGAACACTGTAACCTCAGGCGGCCAAGCTGCGCCGCCGTGCCCAGGCCTCGAAAGGCCAAGTAAGGCCTCGTGAAGCATCGCAAAACATCGAAGGCGATCTCAAGGGAGCGGCACCCGCAGGAACTCGGCCCCGCCTGACAGGATGGATCAGACGCGTGTGACCCCAGGCCTGGGCTCAGGCATTGACCGGCTGGACGGGCACGCTGCCTTGTGCGCAGACCCGCGCGGCCTGGCGCAGCGCCGCTTCCACCGCATCGATCACCGCCACGCCCGCCTGCGCGCCAATGCGATCGGCCTGACCTGTCAGACCGCCAGAGGCCAGCAAGATGACCTGGGCGCCGTCTTGTGCGATGGCCTGCGCGATGGCTTGCTGCAAGCGCGCCTGCGCCTGGGGCTGTGCACGCGCCGCATCGTCCACACCGATGCCCGCCGCGCGCACCGAGGCCCGGTCTCCAGCGCCGTAGCGCTTCATCATGCGATCGATGCCCGGCACGGCAGCATCCACCGTGGTCACAATGGCCAAGGCCGGCGAGACCGCACGCGCGGCCTCGATACCGGCCTGACAACAGCCGATGACCGGCACCGCCACCATCTGCCGGACCGCTTGCAAGGCCAGATCATCAAAGCAAGCCAGCACGTAAGCGTCATAGTCCAGATACGCCTTGCTGCCGATTAAGTTGAGCACCTCGACTTCGGCCTGCCGCTTGTCGGACTCGCTCTCGATCGAAAACGGACCCGCCGCTGGGTTGATCACCTCGAAAGTCACGCCCGCACTTTCGCAGCGATCGGCCATGGCGCGCACGCGCGAGGTGACCAAGGGATTGGTGTTCGGATTGACCACCAAAATCCGCCGTGGCCTGACGGCCGGTGTCGGCAACCCCCGACTCATGGCGCGCTGGCCGTCTCGGGCAACCAGGTGACGATCTCGGGCCAAACAATCAGCAGCGCCGTAAAGCCCAGCATGATGAACACATAGGGCAGGCTGCCCATGACCACATCACGAAAGCTGCCGCCGTCCTTGCGCAGCCCCTGGACGACAAACAGGTTCATGCCCACAGGCGGTGTGATGAGGGCGATTTCACACATGACCACGATAAAAATGCCAAACCACACCGGATCGACACCCACGGCAACCACCATGGGAACGGCGACGGGAACCGTCAGCACCAGCATGGACATGGCGTCCATGAACATCCCCAGCACCACATAAAACAGCACCAAAATCAGCAGCAGGGTGTAGCGATCCAGGCCCAAAGTTCCGACCCACTGCGTCAAGGCCTGCGTGGTGCCCAGCATCGCCAAGGTGACATTGAGGAGCAAGGCACAGACGATGATCAGAATCACCATGCCGGTGGTGCGCGCCGCCTGCAAGAAACAGTGCTCGAGCAAGCCCCACCGCAAACGGCCGGCGCGCCAGAGAAAGTACAGGGCCACCATCAAGCCCAGCGCCGCCGACTCGGTGGGCGTGGCCAAGCCGCCGTAGATGCTGCCCATGACCACCAGAAAGATCATGCCAGGGGGGATGAGGTGGCGCAGCAAGGCAACACGCTCGGCCAAAGGCAGGGGCTGGGCTTGATCATTCTCGCCCGCACGGGCGTGGACCACGGCCACATAAATCAGAAACAAGCCGGTCAGCAGCAGGCCTGGAATCACCCCAGCAATGAACAGCTGTCCGACCGATACATTGGCCAGCGAGCCGTACACCAGCAGGTTCACACTCGGGGGAATCAAAATGCCCAGCGTCCCGCCGGCCGCCAGCGAACCCAGGGAGGCTGCGACCGGATACTTGCGCGCGGTCAAGGCCGGCAAGGCGACGGTTCCCACCGTTGCAGCCGTTGCCACCGAAGAGCCCGAGGTGGCCGCAAACAGGGCACAAGTGCCGATATTGGTGTGCAGCAAACCGCCGGGCAGCCGGCCCAGCCAGGCCGACAAGGCATCGAACATCTTGTCGGCAATGCCGCCGCGCAAAAGCAACTCGCCCAACAGCATGAACAGGGGAATGGCCGTCATCACCGAGTTGTTCAGAGTGCCCCAGACCACCCCGCCCATCATGTCGAGCAGCGGCAATCCGTGGGCTAACAGCCCGCCCAGAACGCCCACAAAAAGAATGGCAAACGCCACCGGCAGGCTCAGGAACATCAAGGCCAGCATGACCACAAAGCCGGCAGCCAAATAAATGAGTGTCATGACCGTGCCATTGAATCAACGCCGCTTGAGGTCTTCAAGCTCGGCTTTAAGCTCTGCCTCGGGGGAGTCGGGGCCAAACTCCTCAAGCACCGCAGACTCACGGCCCTGAAAGAGTAGGTAGAGCGCTCGCACCGGCAAAAACAGCGCAGGCAACAAAAACACCGCCATCGCCACCAGCCAGACCGACTGCGGATAAATCAGTGGCGTGGCCCAAGGCGTCTGAGCCACCGACTGATAGGCCTGGGTCTCGAGCACGGTCTTGACCGTAAAGGCCAGCAAGAGCACCGCCAACACGGCGATAGACAGGACGGACAAGGCGTCCATCCAAGCCTTCATCCGGGGCTTGAAGAAAAGGTAAAGCAAATTGATTCGAATGTGCGAGCGCTCCAGCGAGGTCACCGCAAAGCTCAGGGGCGCGCCCACAGCAATCGAATAACCTGCCAGTTCGTCGACACCGCCGATCGAGATGGAAAACAGCTTGCGCAGCAATGTCTCGAGCGTCACGAGCGCGGCCAGAGCCAGCATCGTGACGCCGAAAGCATTGGCCGCCAGGCGCTTGTAGCGCCCGTGGCGGCCCAACTCCATCACAGACCCGCTCCGATCGTGGCGTTCCAATCGGCTTCACAGGTCGGGTTGACCGCGTTGCACAACCGGCTCCAAACCGGCAAAGAACGCTCCTTGAGCGCGTTTTTCACGGTGGCCAGATCGGCAGGGGTGACCGGGACCGAGGTGAGCTTGTAGCTTTTGCCGGCCGTGCACGGGGTCGCACCGATGTTGCAGCGGTTGGCATCCTCAGACAGCTCCTGCGAGTAGGTCCAGATGTCTTTGACCAAGCGGTCCACCGCCTGCTGCAATTTGGCCTGATCGGCCGGTGACATCTGGCGCCAGGTGTTGAGGTTGATGGCGTAGCCGTTGATGGCCAGCTGCAAGGCCAAAGGCATGACCGTGGTCGCCGCCTCAGGCCAGCCGCCGGAGTTGGCCGATGCCGGTCCAGTGATGGCGCAGTCGACCACGCCCCGCGCCAGAGCCTGCTGCACCTCGCCAAAAGGCATGGGCACACCGGTTGCGCCAAGACCGGCCACAAAGTTTGCGCTGCTTTGGTCGCCGACGCGAATCTTGCGCGCCTTCAGATCGGCCAGTCCCTTGATTTGCGGCTTACAGAAGATGACCTGCGGACCGGCGGGCCAGACGCCGAGCAGCTTGGCGTTGAACTGGGCCTGCAAACGCTTGTCGACGGTGGCAAAGAAAGCATCGGTGTTTTTCTTTCCAGCCTCGTAGCTCGGGTTCAAGCCCACCAAATCAAAGCCCAGCACCGTCGGCTCGTCACGGCTGACCTGTGGCAGCCGCAAGGACACCATATTGAACAGGCCCGACTTGAGCACCCTCAGGCCGTCGGTATCGGGAATGCCCGCCACGTCGACGGGCGAGTACTGCACGTTCAAATTCAGGCCCGTCGTGCGCGCCAGATTCTCAAAGAAAGGCTGCTCCTTGTTCTTTTGAATCAGGCCAGAGCCCACTGGCTGCCCCAAGACCTTCAAGGCGATCGGTTGACTGTGAGCCGCCGTGCCGATCAGGGCTGCAGCGATTGCGGCGATCCATGTGTGGCGCATATTCACTCCTCGAAAAGTACCTTGTCCGCAGGCCGATCCCGCAGACTCCGGTCAAAAGTAACGCAAGTTTCTTGCCATATTACATGAAACTCAAGTTTCACGGCGCAAAGGCGCGTCGACTCGCGCGCAGGGCGCAGCAGCAAGGACGAAACGCCGGACCCACGCCCCTTTTGACGGCATGGCGCGCGCCCAAATGGTGCAGTCGCACCCAAAACAGGTGCACCGAAAATTCAGATGCGGCGCCCTTGCAAGAACTGGGGCGCTATGAGGTCAAGCGCTGGCGCTCCAATCGCTCCAATCGCTCCAATCGCTCCAATCGCGCCAATCGCGCCAGTGGCTCAGAGCTCCTCGAGCTCGTCGTTGAGCGCCTCGATCGCGCGCAAGCGGGTGCGTCCTGCGCTGCCGGCTTTTTCGATCGCGCGGGTGGCCAGCAGGTGGCACACGGCTGCTACCGCCGTGTGATTGAACAGTGGCCCGGGGGCCTGAGAATGGCAGCGAAAGTGCCAGGTTGCCCCCGCCTGAAAAGGCACGCCCTCGTCGGTGATGTACAGCAGCTTGGCGCCCTGGCGGCGGATCTGCTCGAGCATCAGGTCCATCCGAGCGACTCGGCGCCGCAAGCCCATGACGATCACCAGATCGCGCCGGGCCACGCTAACCAAGTGCTCGCCCAGGGTCTGCCCGCCGCCCGGGATGGCAACGATGTTCTCGATCACCTGCGTGAGCTGCCACTGCAGGTAAGTGGCAAACGGATGGCTGCTGCGAAAGCCGACCACCCAGACCTTGCGCGACTTGAGCATGGCATGGACCACGGCGTCGATTTGCGCATCGGAAATCGACACAAAGGTGGCCTCCAAATTGGCCATGCCCTGCGCCACATGCGAGGCCACGTTCTCGGCAGCGCCGCCACGGGTCACCGAGCCCAGAAAAAGGCGCGAGCCGGTCAACTTTTCAGCGCGGGCGTGGCGACGCGCCGCCTCATAACTGTCGTAGCCAAGCCGCTTGACAAAGCGCGACACCGTGGCCTTGGAGACATGGGCCAAGGTGGCCAGCTCCGAGCCCGAATAGCTCGCCAGCTCGCCCGGGAAGTCGCACACGAAGTCGCCCAGTCGCCGCTCGGCAGGGTGCAGGTCGGGCAAAGCCTGGCGCACGCGGGCCAGGAAGGACTTTTCCTTCGGTCTGTGATCGGTCATGGAGAGGGCCGGCGCCGCCAAAACGCAGCCGCCGGCTTCAAGTCATGAAAGAGACCTATTGTCCATGCACCCGCCTGAAGCGCCGCCTCAGGCCGGCGCGAGCCTGGCGCTTACCGGCACGCTCACGCGCTGGCCACTCCACTGGCACACATGGCCGGCGAGCTGCTGCGCCGTGATCGCAGAAAGGGTCCAGCCCAGGTGTCCGTGGCCGGTGTTGTAAAACACATTGGCCTTCTTGCCCGCACCCACCCGGGGCAGCATATTGGGCATCATGGGCCGCAGCCCGGCCCAGGGCACGACCTTGCGGGTGTTGATGTCCGGAAAGCACTGGTTGACCCACTGAATCAGGGGCTGGATCCGGTCGGCGCGGATGTCGAGGTTCAAGCCGTTGTACTCGGCGGTTCCGGCTACGCGAAAGCGGTCTTCGCCCAGGCGGCTGGTGACCAGCTTGGTTTCATCGTCGAGCAAGCTCACCTGCGGCGCGGCGGCCTGGCTGATCGCATCGGGCAAATTGACGGTGATGGAGTAGCCTTTGACCGGGTAGATGTTGATCCGGTCACCGAGCTGCGCGGCCAGGCGGCGACCGTGCACACCGGCACAGATGACGATGGCATCGAAAGTCAGCGTGTCGGTGTCGCCGGCATGTTTGACCTGCACAAAAGCGCTCTGCCCATTGGCTGCCACGCTGAGCACCTCGTGATCATTGAGGATCTTCACGCCCAGACGCTCGCAGGCCTTGGCCAGGCCGTAGGTGAACTTGTGAATATCGCCGGTCGAGTCGCTTTCGGTGAAATAGCCGCCGTAGTACTGCCCCTGCAAGGTCGGCTCGATGGCCTTCATCTCCTCAGGCGTCACGGCACGCCTAGGCAGGCCCCCTTGAGCGAGCAGCTTGGAGACCTCGCCGGCGTGGTCGAAACCTTTCTTGTTGCGGTAGATATGCAATATGCCCTTGGGCTTGTGGTCGAACTCGATGCCCTCAGCCCGGGCCCAGGCAAAGTGATGCTCGCGCGACTCAATGGCCAGCCGGGTGGTGGCGATCGTGTTGTCCCGGTACTTTGGGATGGCCGCCACGAACTCGGCCATCCAACTGAGCTTGTGCCAGCTCGGCTTGGGGTTCATCAGCAAGGGCGCGTCTTTTTTGAACATCCACTTCAGGCCCTTGACGAGCGTGGACGGGTGCGTCCAGACCTCGGCGTTGGAAGCCGAGAGCTGTCCGCCGTTGGCATAAGACGTCTCCATGCCGGGGTATCGGTTTTTCTCGATCAGGGTGACCTCGAAGCCCTGCTGGGCCAAGGCGTAGGCGCTGGTGACGCCCGTGATGCCGCCGCCGACCACGACGATGTGGCGCGCAGACGCAGGAAAGGAAGGGGAACGGGTAGGAGCCAGCATGGCGCGGGCCTTTCAGATTCAAACGTCAAAGGGGAAAGCGGGCAGCGCACACCTTTGCGTGCTGCCGGGCCCCCTCTGTTTGGAACCTGAGAGATTCACAGGCCTTGTGAGCCCGTTTGCTCCTGCGGTGGGCCGGAGGACGAATTCCAGCCACTCTTCAGAGTGAAATACGCTGACCGGTCCTTTTGCCTGAGAGTTTCCGGGGCGGTTGCTCCTTCGGCGCCTGCGCGCAGCAGGTCTCTCCCGATCGAGCGGCAAGTGTACTGCCTTGCGGCAGGGGCAGCAAGGCCAGCAATTGCGCCCCTGTGGTCAGGCACCACAAAGCGCCAGCCCAGGCTGGCGCGGCGGTCGCACCCTTACTCGACCTTGATGCCGGTGCGCTTGACGAACTCGGACCACTTTTGCATGTCGGCCCGGATCATGGCGGCAAAAACAGCCGGGTCCGCATGGCCGGGCTCGGCGCCGATGTCCTCCCAGCGCTTGCGCATTGCGGGCTCGGCAAAGTCCTTCTGCAAGACCTTGGCGATGCGATCGATGATCGCCGGCGGCGTGCCCGCCGGCGCCAAGAGCCCGCTCCAGCCATTGACTTCGTAGCCAGGCAGGCCCGACTCGGCAATGGTCGGCACATCAGGCGCTTGGGGAAAGCGCTTGGCGCTGGTCAATGCGATGGGGCGCAGCCGGCCCGAACGCATCCAGGTGAGCGCATCAGAGAAGTTGGCGAAGGTGAGCTGCACGTCGCCGGCCGCGGCGGCCGCCACCGCCGGCGCACCGCCGCGGTAGGGCACGTGCACCATGTCGATGCCGGCGGCGTGCTTGAAGATCTCACCGGCAAACTGGGTAAAGCCGCCGGCACCGGCAAAGTTGAGCTTGCCCGGATTGGCCTTTGCATAGGCGATCAACTCGCGCACGGTGCGCACCGGCAGCGTTGGATTGACCATGAGCACCAAGGGATTGGTGTTGACCAGGGCAATCGGGGCAAAGTCCCTCAGGCCGTCGTAATTGACCTTGAAGATGAACTGGTTGAGCGTCTGCGGCGCGGCCAGGGCCAGCAGCAAGGTGTACCCGTCAGGCGCGCTGCGTGCCACGAACTCGGTACCTAAACTGCCGTTGGCGCCCGGCTTGCTCTCGATCACGATGGGCTGACCCAGGCCCATTTGCAGACCCGGCTGGATGATGCGGGCGGCCAGGTCCGCAATGCCACCGGGCGCATACGGATTGATGATGCGGATGGGTTTGTCGGGCCAATTGGCTTGCGCAAACGATGCACCCACGGGCGCGATGGCACCCGCAGCGCCTAGCGCCAGCAAGCCGCGACGGCGTATACCTTGCATGAATGTCTCCTCCGGTTATTGGGTGGTTGGCAAGAGATGCACGCCCCTACAGGGGGTACACCAATAGGGTGTCAATCTGGCGCGAATCAATGACCACAATGCGCTCGGCAAACAGGGGCTGCGCGCCGCTGGTGTCCACCACATCAAGGTATTTGCCCGTGGCAAAAAGCGACTGCTGGCCACTGTACATGGTGCGGTAGACGGCGAAGTTCGAGCGCACGCTCCAGCGCCCTTGCATCTCGGGGCGCACATCCAGGGCTCCACAAAGGTGGCAGTAGCTGTGGCTCTCGAAAATGTTGGCGGTTCTAAGGGCCTTGATGCGGTCCTCCATCATCCCTCGCCCCTCGCACAGCATGATCCCCAGGGGGTAGCCTCTGGCCAGGTTCTCACGGGTGGTGATCTGGTAGATGGCATCGTCCTGAAAAAAGCCGGTCCAGCGCTCGACCTGGCCATCGTCGAGCGCGTGGCAATAGTCGCGCAGCAAGGCCTCGATCTGCGGGTAAGGGTCAGTGGCCTGTGTCGGCATGTCAGAACCCCATGATGTCGCGGTAGCCGTGCCAAAAGCCGCGCACCGCCGCTTCGGTGGCGCGCGATGACTCGTTGGACTCGGCCAAGCGACCGCCCATCTCGATGAAGGCGGTATGGGCGGGGCTGCCGACCGTGCCTCGCTGCACAAACGAGTTGATACAGCCATCTTCTAGCGCCACCAGACCGGCCGCGCCCGTCAGATTGCCCTGCATCACACGCATCTTTTGCTGCTCGGGGGTGTCGCTTTCATAGCCCAGGAAAATCCAGAACAGCTCGGTCTTGTCAACGCCGCGGGGAACCACAAAGCGCACAGCCAGCGAGTTGAGCGTCAACTGCATCACCAGCGTCGGAAACACGGTCTGAATGCTGTGCGTGATGCCGTCGTCAAAGCCTTCCCAGGTCTTGAGCAGCTCGGGGCCTTCGAGATCGGAGCCGTACTGCGCCGCATGAACCTTGGCTTCTTGGTATTCCTCGGCCACGTTCAGCGTGGCGCGCTTGGAGTAGCTGATGTGGTGCCACTTCTTGTCGGACAAGACGATGCCGCCATCCATGTCCAGGCGATTGACCTTGAAGGTGGTGTAGAAGGTGTGCAGCAAAGTGGCGTGATAGGAGTCGCGCACGTTCTCGGCGTACAGCTTCCAGTTGTTGTGGATGATCTGGCTGTGCACGCCCAGTATCTTGAGCCGCTGGCCCATGTTGCGCTCCATGAACGCCCGCGTGCGCTCGCCCAGGAAGTCGTGCAGCGGCGGCGTCTGGCCCGACATCGTGCCAAACACCATGCCGCAGTACACCTGAACGCGCAGCGGCTCGAGCCGGTGGCGCGCCGGGTCAAAGTCCTCTGGCATGCCCCCCTTGCCCCGAATCCCATCTTGAAACGCCACCGTCTTGAGCTGGCCGTCGAGCGCATAGTTCCAGGCGTGGTAGACGCAAGTCAGCGAGGGCTTGTTGTCGCGGTCCTTGAGGCAGACCAGCGCGCCTTTGTGGGCGCAGCGGTTGACCATGGCGTGCACAACGCCGTCCTGATCGCGCGTGACGATGATGGGCGTCTGGCCGAGCCAGGTCGTCTTGATGTCGCCGCTTTGGCTGACTTCGGTTTCCAGGCACAGGTAGTGCCACACCGGCCCGCGAAAAATCTTTTCCTGCTCCAGCGCATAGATGGCCGGATCGGAAAACACCCGGAAAGGCACGCGACTCACACCACCTTCGGGCCACTTGAAATCGAGCGGGATACCAGCCGGCGGGGCTTGGGGCGGGGTGCCGTTGGAGGCGCCAGGGCAGATGTGTGGAGCTTGCATGACCAGACCAGAGCAGAGTGGCCATTGTTGGGCCACCCACCCCATGACTCAATACGATTTTCCTGATACGCTACATCTGCATTTGAGATAACAGCCCATGGATGAGCCCCGCAATTTAGACGTGCGCCTGCTGCGCGTGTTCGCAGGCGTTTACCTGCATCGCAGCGTCAGCGCCGCCGCGCGCGAGCTCGACATGAGTCAGCCGGGCCTGAGCACGGCGCTGATGCGCTTGCGCAAGCAGCTGCAAGATCCGCTGTTTACCCGCACCCCCTCTGGCATGGAGCCGACCCGCCGCGCCCGCCAGATGATCGGGCCCGTGCGGCGCATCTTGCAAACCGTCGATCAGGAGTTGCTCGCGCCGCCCGAGTTCGATCCGGCCACCTCGACCAAGGAATACCGGCTCGCGCTGTCCGATATTGGCGAGGGCATCTATCTGCCGCTGGCGATCCGCAGCATCCAGTACACCGCGCCGGGCATCTGCCTGCGCACGGTCGTGATGCCGCCGCTGCAGCTGGCCGAGGCCATGGCCGCAGGGGAAGTGGACCTTGCCGCCGGCTTCTTCCCTGACATCCGCGGCACGCAGGTGATTCAAAGGCGGGTGGGCTTGCACTCGTTTACCGCGATCGCTCGGGTGGGGCATCCGGCTGCCGGCAAAGCCCTGACGGTCGAGCAGTACTCCAAGCTCGACCACATCGTGGTGGAGGCACCGGGACGCAGCCAGGAGGTGCTCGATCAATTCCTGCGCGACAAGCGCATCCGCCTCAAAGTCTTGCTGCGCACCCCGCATTTCATGAGCGTGCCCGTGGTGGTGTCTGAAACCGACGCGGTGGCCATCGTGCCGCAAGCCCTTGGGGACTTCGTGCGCAATTACGGCGGCGTGCAAGAGTTGCCCCTGCCCTTTGTGCCACCGACGTTTCAGGTCAACCTGTTTTGGCACCGCAGCGCCCACAACGATCCCTCGAACATCTGGCTGCGCGAACTGATCATCAGCCAGTTCCCCGCCTTGCACGCACGCCGCTATGCGCGCAAGGGCGAGTCGAGCGGCCGACGTCGGGCCTAGGGCGGGGCCAGCAAGCCGAAGGTGCAAATAGCCGATCAAAGGCGAGGGCAAGCCCTTGCAGATAGAGTAGCGGGCTTTGTCTCCAAGCGACCTTCACCTCCATGCTGAACTCTTTGCTCCACGGCGCAGCCCTGACCGAATTCCTGATTGAGGGCCACAACCCCTACGCCCGTCAGAAACTGAACACGCAAGCGGCCGACGCGCTGCGCCAGCACATCCATGCGCCCGACAGCCTGCTGGCCTATGTGTGCGGCCGCGAAGTCATGGCCGGCGCCGGCGTCTTCGTGCTCACCCAAAACAAGTTCTTGGTCTATCACGGGGCCACAGGAACCGTGAGCGCAACGGCGCTCAAGCAGATCGGGCAAGCCCAAGCCGTACGCGGCAAATACGGTCACACCGTGCGCGTCCACACCGAAAATCGCACCTATGCCATGTATGGCGCCGACAAATCCTTGGCCGGGGCCATGCACCAGGCCCTGCTTGCCCAAGGCGTTGCCAGCGCATTCGAAGACGAGGCGCCGCGAGGCACCCTCTGGGCGGCTTATTCTGGCCCGCATCCCAGCGTCGACGATTGCCTGCTCGATGCCCGCCAGCGCCTGCTGGCAGCCTGAAAGCCGCGTCCGCTCAACGGTTTCCTCGGGGTTCAGGATCTAGGGTCCGGGCCCAGGGTCGGGGGCTAGCGATCTTCAAGGCGTGCGAGCCCGGGGCAATAATGGCCGCGGCAATCGCCAGAACGCAGCAGGACTGTTCCAGACCTCGTCTGGACACCGCCCACTCAAACCCATGGAATCTCTACTGGTCTCCACTGGCGTCGTCGCCTTGGCCGAAATTGGCGACAAGACCCAACTTCTGGCCTTCGTGCTGGCGGCGCGCTTCAAAAAACCCGTGCCCATCATCCTGGGCATTCTGGCCGCTACCGTCATCAATCACGGACTGGCTGGGGCGCTCGGTGCCTGGATCACCGCCAACATCAGCCCCGAAGTGCTTCGCTGGGTGCTGGGTGCCTCGTTCATCGGCATGGCCATCTGGACCCTGATTCCCGACAAGATCGAAGAGGAAGAAACCCAGGTCGCGCAGCGTTTTGGCATCTTCGGCGCCACCTTCATCACCTTCTTTCTGGCCGAGATGGGTGACAAGACGCAGATCGCCACCGTGGCCATGGCCGCACACTACTCAGCGCCTGTGATGGTGGTGAT
>CANHBU010000013.1 GCA_947458345.1 Comamonadaceae bacterium | reverse complement strand
AGCTCGCCGGCCTGCTGTGCGCCCAGCAGGCTTTGCGCAGCCCGCACGCTGTCGGGGTCGGCCGCGGCGTGAACCAGCACCGGCCCGCGATCGAGCAGGGCCAGCGCCTGGGTCTTCAAGTGCTGCACATTTTCTCGACCCTCTTGCACCGCCAGGGGGTCGATCTGCAGGCTCGCCAAGCCAGCGGCCTTCCAGTGTGCGATCTGGGCTTGTGTGGCTTGCGAGCACGAGCCGCTGACGACGGCAGCCGCGCCCCCAACCTGCTGCAATTGCGCCGCCTCGGCCTGGGGCGTGAACCAGCCGCGGCGCGCGTAGGCTGGCCCCAGGCCCAGCGCAAGGCCGGAGCCGGCGGTCACCAACGGCAAATCGGCGCAAGCCTCGGCCAGGCACAGCAGGTCTTCGTTGCCGATCGCATCGGCCACCGCGATGCCCGTACCCTGGCTTTGCAAAGCTTGGAGGGCTTGGCGGACGGCATTGGGCCCTTGCGCCACCACGGGCTCGGGCAGCAAACCCACCTGCTGCTCGGTCTGAGGCTGCAGCACCCGCACGAGGTTGGCGTCCAGCATGGGCGTGAGCGGGTGCGTGCGCATGCTGGAGTCGCTTAGCAGCAGATCGCCGACGAAAAGATGGCCGCGAAACACGGTGCGACCGTTTTCGGGGAAAGCCGGGCACGCGATGGTGATTCGGGCCTTGAGCGCTTTCATCAGGGCATCGGCCACCGGCCCAATATTGCCTTGGGCGGTCGAGTCGAAGGTGGAGCAGTACTTGAAGTAGATCTGCCGCGCGCCTGCGCCTTGCAAGGCGGCCAGGGCCTGTAGGCTCAGATCGACCGCTTCTGACGGCGCGCAGGTCCGCGTCTTGAGCGCAATCACCACGGCGTCGGCCTGGGGCAGCGCATCGCGGGGCACGCCGATCACCTGCACGGTGCGCATGCCCGCGCGCACCAGCATGCTGGCCACGTCGGTGGCACCGGTGAAATCGTCTGCGATCACGCCCAAAATCATGGGCCATCCTTTGCGGGCAGCTCGAGTCCCGCCAGAGCGGCGTAGTACTTCACGACAGCCGCGTCGTCTTCGCCGCCATGTCCCATGGCCGCTGTGGCCAGGTAGAGCTGGTGCGCCGCTGCGGCCAGAGGCAGCGGGAAGGCCAGCTTGCGCGCTGCATCGAGCACGATGCCCAGATCCTTGACGAAGATGTTGACGGCTGACAGCGGCGTGTAGTCACCTTCCAGAATGTGGGGAACCCGGTTCTGGAACATCCAGCTCATGCCGGCCGAGTTGCAGATCACCTCATAGAGCTGCTTGGGGTCAGCGCCGGCCCGTATGCCCAGCGCCATGGCCTCACAGGCGCTGGCGATGTGTACGCCGGCCAGATGCTGGTTGACCATCTTGACCGTCGAGCCGATGCCCACCTGATCGCCGAGCCGGTAGACCTTGCCGGCGAAGGCTTGCATCAGCTCTGCAGCGGCCTCGAAGGCCTGCGCAGGGCCCGAGGCCATCACCGTCATTTGACCCTCGGCTGCCTTTTTGGCGCCGCCGGAGACCGGCCCGTCGATCAGCAGCAAGCCTTTTTGCGCCAGCCGCGCCTCCCATTGCGGGGGCGCAGCAGGATCGACGGTTGCCGAGCAAATCACCACCGAGCCAGGCGCAAGCTGATCGGCCAGGCCTTCGGGTCCAAACAGCACGTCTTCGGTTTGTGCGGCATTGACCACCAGCACCAGCACCACTTGGCAGTGTGGGGCCAGTTCGCGCGGCGTCGCCACGGCCTGTCCGCCGAACTGGGCGAACTGCTCGCGTGCCTGCTCGCGGCTGTCGCAGCCCCAGGTGCGCACGCCTGAGCGCAGGGCCGAGCGGGCCGCGCCCATGCCCATCGAGCCCAGACCGACGACGCCCAGCGTCTTGGTGTGTGTGGTTTGCATGTTTCTTTCAGTGTCGCAGTGCTTCGGGCCGTGCGAGCAACTGGCGCAAGGCACGTTGGGTCTTTGGGTCGGCCTGTTCGATGCGTTTGGCCGCATTGGCCATGTGCCGTACCGCCGCTCGCCGGGCGGCGGCGCGATCGCCTTGGGTGATGGCCACGACCATGGCTTGGTGCTCGCGGTTGACGGCACTCAGGAATGCCTGGTGCATCGATTCGTTGGCGCGGGTCACGCGCATCGCATCGCGCTGGTACTGCTCCAAAAAGCCGAGCAGGTGTTCAAAATGCGGGTTGTCGGCGGCCCGCGCAATGCTGCGATGAAAGGCCAGATCTTCCTCGACCCCGTCGTGACCCTGCGCGACGGCCTGGTTCAGGCGATCGAGCGCCTGCTTGATGTGTCCGGCTTTTTGGGCATCCATTCTTTCGGCGGCCAAAGCGCAGACTTCGCCTTCGAGCACCCGCCGCACTTCGACCACTTGCAGCACGGCGTCCATGGAGCCGAGCACCGACGGGTCGAAGGCGAGGGCGCGGGCGCTGTTGAGCGGCGCGACGAAGACCCCTGAGCCCTGCCGCGAGATGAGGCGGCCCATGGACTTGAGTCGGCTGACTGCTTCACGCACGACGGTCCTGGAGACGCCAAACTGCGCCGACATCTGGGTCTCAGTGGGCAGCCTCGCATTGGCAGGCAGCGCGCCGTCTTCGATGCGGCTGAGCAACTGCGCCGCCACCTGATCGGTCAGGGTCGGGTGGCCGGGCAGCAGTTCGAGCAGGTCTGGGCGCATCGCAGATGGGTGGGCTTGTCGGGTCATCATACAAATTCGCGCCGCGACCGGCCTGCGGGTTTTCCTGGGGCCGGCGAGAGCGGGTCGAAAAAAAGCCCGCTCGGTTTTCCGAGCGGGCTTGTTGGGCCAAGCGCCGTTAGGCTTATTTCGTCGGCGCCGATGCAGCAGGGGCCGCCTCGGAGGCTGCAGGCGCAGCAGGAGCCGCAGCAGGAGCCGCAGTGGTGGCTGCCGGAGCGCTCACGGCCGCAGCGGGGGCGGCGGGCGCGGCCTGCACGTCGGCGTGGAACTTCATCATCAGGGGCACGATGAGCAGAGCCACGATGTTGATGATCTTGATCAGGGGATTGACCGCAGGGCCGGCCGTGTCCTTGTAGGGGTCGCCCACGGTGTCACCGGTCACCGCGGCCTTGTGCGCCTCAGAGCCTTTGCCACCGTGATGGCCGTCTTCGATGTACTTCTTGGCGTTGTCCCAGGCCCCGCCACCGGTGCACATGGAAATGGCCACGAACAGGCCAGTGATGATGGTGCCCATGAGCAGACCGCCCAGCGCCTTCGGCCCGAGCACCAGCCCCACCACGATGGGCACCACCACGGGAAGCAGCGAAGGAATCATCATTTCCTTGATCGCAGCACCGGTCAGCATGTCGACGGCGCGGCCGTATTCGGGCTTGGCCGTGCCTTCCATGATGCCCTTGATCTCCTTGAACTGCCGCCGCACCTCGACCACCACCGAGCCAGCCGCACGACCGACCGCCTCCATGGCCATGGCGCCAAACAGGTAGGGGATCAGGCCACCGATGAACAGACCGACGATGACCATCGGATCGCTCAGGTCAAAGCTGATGGCCTTGCCGTAGCTCTCGAGCTTGTGGGTGTAGTCGGCAAACAGGACCAGCGCTGCCAGGCCAGCCGAGCCGATCGCGTAGCCCTTGGTGACGGCCTTGGTGGTGTTGCCCACCGCATCGAGCGGGTCGGTGATGTCGCGCACCGAGGCGGGCAGTTCAGACATTTCGGCGATACCGCCGGCGTTGTCGGTGATGGGGCCGTAGGCGTCGAGCGCCACGATGATGCCGGCCATGCTGAGCATGGACATGGCGGCCACCGCAATGCCATAAAGGCCCGCCAAGCTGTAGGCCACGATGATGGCGATACACACGAAGATCACCGGCCATGCGGTCGAGCGCATCGAGACACCCAGACCGGCGATGATGTTGGTGCCATGTCCGGTGGTCGAGGCCTGCGCAATGTGCTGCACCGGCGCATACTGGGTGCCGGTGTAGTACTCGGTGATCCACACCAGCAAGGCCGTCAGCACCAGTCCGACCACGCAGCTGCCAAAGAGCTTCATTTGGCTGCCTGCAGCGCCCAAGACGTTGTCGGGCATCATCCAGTTGGTCACGAAGTAGAAAGCCACCAGAGACAGCACGCCGGCAATCGCCAAGCCCTTGTACAGCGCGGGCATCACGTTTTTCATGCCCGGTGCGGCCTTGACGAAAAAGCAGCCGATGATCGAGGCCACGATCGAGACCGCGCCCAGGCCCAAGGGGTAGAGCACGGCGTTCAGAGGCGCTGCGGTCACCAGCAGCGCGCCGAGCACCATGGTCGCAATGAGCGTGACCGCGTAGGTCTCGAACAGGTCGGCGGCCATGCCGGCGCAGTCGCCCACGTTGTCGCCGACGTTGTCGGCGATCACCGCTGGATTGCGCGGATCGTCCTCCGGGATGCCCGCTTCGACTTTGCCCACCAGATCGGCGCCGACGTCGGCGCCCTTGGTGAAGATGCCGCCGCCCAGGCGCGCAAAGATGGAGATCAGAGAAGAGCCGAAGGCAAAGCCGATCAGCGGATTGAGCAGCGCCGCAAGTGTTTTGTCGGAGGCCGGGTTGCTGCCCACCAGGAACCAGTAAAAGCCGGTCACACCGAGCAGGCCCAGTCCGACCACGAGCATGCCGGTGATGGCGCCGCCGCGGAAGGCCACATCGAGCGCCGGACCTATCCCTTTGGTCGCCGCCTGTGCGGTGCGCACGTTGGCGCGCACCGAAACATTCATGCCGATAAAGCCACAGGCGCCTGACAGCACCGCGCCGACCACAAAGCCGATCGCCGTCTTGGCGTCAAGAAACACACCGATCAGCACGGCCAAAATGACGCCAACGACCGAGATGGTCTTGTACTGTCTGGCCGGATAGGCCGCTGCACCGGTTTGAATGGCCGCGGCGATTTCCTGCATGCGGGGGTTGCCCGCGTCCTGAGAAAGAATCCAGCTACGAGCCCAAAAGCCGTAGACGACTGCAATGAGTCCACATACCAGCGCCAGCATGAGCGCGGAGTTGCCCGTCATATCAATACTCCATTTTTAGACGTGAGGGTTTCGGTGCAACGAAGGCGTTCGATTGCACCGCCTTGCGTTGCTTCCTCCACCCCCGCCTCCGCACGGGGACTGATTGGCCAACCCTCGAAATTTAGCGCCAAACGCCGTCCGCGCCTACCGGGTGTCAGCCTCACATCAGTAAAATGAGGGTAAATCCGGAGCAATTGAGCCCGTAGTCCTACGCATATGCGACACAAGCAGGCCTCATCGACCTTTTACAACTTCAAGAAACACCCACCATGTCCCTCGACAACGTCACCCCTGGCAGCAAGGTGCCCGATGCCTTCAATGTGATCATCGAAATTCCGATGAATGCCGATCCGATCAAGTACGAGGTCGACAAGGAAACCGGGGCGATCTTCGTGGACCGCTTTATGAGCACGTCCATGCACTACCCGACCAACTACGGCTATGTGCCCAAAACGATTTCCGGCGACGGCGATCCGGTCGATGTCCTGGTCATCACCCCCGTGCCTCTGATTCCGGGCGTGGTCGTGCCCTGCCGGGCCATCGGTATCCTCAAGATGCAGGACGAGGCCGGCGAAGACGGCAAGGTGCTGGCCGTGCCGATCGACAAGATTCTTTCGATCTACACCCAGTGGCAAAAGCCTGAAGACCTCAATCCGATGCGCCTGAAGACCATCGCGCATTTCTTCGAGCATTACAAGGATCTCGAGCCCGGCAAATGGGTCAAAGTGCTGGGCTGGGAGGGCAAGGAGGCGGCGCACAAGGAAATCCTTGATGGCATCGCCAATTACAAGCAGTCACGCGGCGCCTGACCGGCCGCGCGCTTGCGGCCTCAAGCCTGGCGAAACGGCGAGCGCTCCTCGAGCGCAGACAGGTAATTCGATACCCCTTGGCCCTCGCGCTCAAGAAAGCGTTGGACGGCATCGGCAAAAGCCGGGTGCGCCAACCAATGCGCGCTGTGGGTGGGTGTGGGCAGCAGAGCCCGGGCCATTTTGTGTTCGCCCTGTGCGCCGCCCTCAAAGCGTGCCACCCCGTGCTCGATGCACCATTGAAGCGGCTGGTAGTAGCACGCTTCAAAGTGCAGGCAATCGACGCGCTCCAGCGCGCCCCAGTAGCGGCCATAGGCCACCTGCTCCTCGAGTGGGCCGGCCTGGCTCAGGCCGATCAGGCTGCTGGCGATCGACTGCCCCCCACGCTCGGCAATGAACATCAGCCAGTGCTCGGGCAGTTGCCGGGCCACGCGATCGAAGAAGTCGCGGCTCAAATAGGGCGCGTTGCCGTGCTCCAGGTAGGTTCTTTCGTAGCAGCGATAAAAGAAGTCCCAGTCAGCCGCTTCGATGGCTGAGCCCTGGGACCAGCGAAAGGTCACCTCGGCTTGGGCCACCTTGCGCCTTTCCTGTCGGATTTTCTTGCGCTTGTCCTGGCTCAGGCAAGAGACAAAGTCCTCGAAGCTGCTAAATCTCTGGACTGAGTCGGCCCCAGGCTCGGCTGGCCGGCGGTTGTGCCAGTGAAACTGCACCGTCTGGCGCAGCATCAGCCCGGCTTGGGCGCAGGCGGCCATATCGGCCTGGCCGGCAAACAACAGGTGCAGCGAGGACAGGCCTTGCTGCTCGCACCAGCCAATCAGGGCTTGAACCAGGGCCAGGCGAGCGGGCGCATCGATGGCCAGCAGGCGTGGCCCGGGCACGGGCGTGAAGGGGCTGGCCACCAGGGCCTTGGGGTAGTAGGGCAGCTTGTGCTGCTCGTAGGCCTGCGCCCAGGCCCAATCGAAGACATACTCGCCATAGGAGTGGCTTTTGAGGTAGACCGCGCAGGCGCCTGCCAGTTGCCCAGCGCGCCACAGGGTCAGCAGTTGCAGCTGCCAGCCCGTGCGCGCGGTAGCGCTGCCACTGTCATGCAAGGCGCTGAGGTATTCGTGGCGCATGAAGGGGCCCTGCGCCGAATTGGGGTGGCTGTCGAGCAAGGCGTTCCACTGGGTCGCTGGGAGATCCGACCAGTTGGAAATGAGCCGGATGACATAATCGTTTTCAGCCATTGCCTATTGTCGCCCCGGCCGTGGGGCCCTGTTTTTCCATCTTTGCATCGATGTCTCTTCAGATCTGCGTCGCCCAGCTGAACTACTGTGTCGGAGACATGGCGGGCAATGCGCGCATGATCATCGCCGCTGCCCGCCAGGCCTACGCGCAAGGCTGCCGGCTTTTGCTCACGCCCGAGCTGGCGATTTGCGGCTATGCCGCCGAAGACCTGTATTTGCGCAGCGCCTTCATTGAGGCCTGCGACGAGGCGGTCGATCAGGTGGCCCGCGAGCTTGCCGAGCTTGAAGGCCTGTACGTGGTCCTTGGCGCGCCGGCACAGTCCAGCGGTGGCCTGCGCACCCGCAGCGTGAGCAAGCCCCAGCTGTTCAATGCGGCCCATGTGCTCAGCCAGGGCCGGCGTCTGCACACCTACGCCAAGCGTGAGCTGCCCAATTACCAGGTCTTCGATGAGCGCCGGTATTTCACGCCCGGGCAACAGCCTTGTGTGTTTTCGGTCGGCGAGGGCGCCGACGCGCTGCGTGTGGGGCTGCTGATTTGCGAAGACGCATGGTTCGAGGAGCCTGCGCAACTGAGCAAGGCTGCCGGTGCTCAGTTGCTGGCGGTCATCAATGCCTCGCCTTTTCATGCCGGCAAGGCCAATGAGCGCGAGCGGGCCATGGCCGGTCGTGCCACCGCTTGCGGTTTACCGCTCGTGTTCGCCCATTTGGTGGGCGGTCAGGATGAGGTGGTTTTTGAGGGGGCCTCCTTTGCTTTGCAGGCCGACGGGCAATTGGCGGCCCGAGCAGCGAGTTTTCAGCCCGAGACATTTGCGGTGATGGTCGCGCGCGATCCGCAGGGCGCGCTGCAATTGAGCGGTCCGGTCGCGGCGCTGCGTGGCACCGAGGCCGATCTTTGGGACGCTCTGGTGCTCGGTGTGCGCGACTACCTCGGCAAGAACGGCTTCCCCGGCGCTTTGCTCGGCCTTTCGGGTGGCATCGACTCGGCCCTGGTGCTGGCCATCGCAGTCGATGCCCTGGGCGCTGACCGGGTGCGCGCCGTCATGATGCCTTCGCCCTACACGGCCTCGATCTCGCTAGAGGATGCGCGCGAGATGGCGCGTCGCCTGGGCGTGCGCTACGACGAGTATTCGATCGTGCCGCAGTTCGAGGCCTTCCTGGCCACTTTGTCGGTCGAGTTCGCAGGCCGGCCCATCGACGCCACCGAAGAAAACATCCAGGCCCGCATTCGAGGCGTGATCTTGATGGCGCTGTCCAATAAGTTCGGCTCGATCGTGTTGACGACGGGCAACAAGAGCGAGATGGCCACCGGTTATTGCACCTTGTATGGCGATATGGCCGGTGGTTTCGCGGTCATCAAGGATCTGCTCAAGACCACGGTGTTCGAATTGGCGCGCTGGCGCAACGCCAACGATCCCTACGGCCGCGGCCTCAATCCGATTCCCGAGCGCATCATCACGCGCCCGCCGTCGGCCGAGCTGCGGCCTGAGCAGACCGATCAGGACAGCTTGCCGCCTTACGAGGTGCTCGATGCGATCTTGTCGCGCTATATGGAAGATGACGAGCGTATCGAGGACATCGTCGCGGCCGGTTTTGACCGGCAGGTGGTCGAGCAGGTGACTCGGCTGATCAAAGTCAATGAATACAAGCGGCGCCAAGCGCCGGTGGGCATCCGCGTGAGCCACCGCAGCTTCGGCAAGGATTGGCGTTACCCGATCACCAGCCGTTTTCGGGCCTGAGGCGACGGCCTTGGGCTTGGGTCACAATCGACGAAGTTTTTGTGGAGTTGCTCATGAAACAGGTTACAGCGATCATCAAGCCTTTCAAGCTCGAAGAGGTGCGTGAGGCCCTGGCCGAAGTGGGCGTGACCGGCCTGACCGTGACCGAGGTCAAGGGCTTTGGGCGGCAGAAGGGCCACACCGAGCTTTATCGGGGCGCCGAGTACGTGGTTGACTTTCTGCCCAAGGTCAAGGTGGAAGTGGTGGTCAAGTCCGGCGATGTCGATGCTTGTGTCGACGCCATCATCAAGGCCGCGCGCACCGGCAAGATTGGCGACGGCAAGATTTTTGTGACGGCCGTCGAGCGCGTGGTGCGCATCCGCACGGGCGAGCAGGATGAGTCGGCTGTTTAAGGCGGTCTCGGCTCTCGATCGAAAACCGCCGCGCTCAGATCTGGTCGAGGCCGACGGCGCGACTCAGGCCTGCGGCCTGCACCAGTGATTTGAGCAGCGTTTGGGCCGTCTGATCGATCTGCACCAGATCCATCTGCCACGGCCCCATGAATCCCGATGACACCGTTTGCTGCAAAAATTGCAGCAGGCCATCGTAGTAGCCGCGGTGGTTGAGCAAGCCGATGGGTTTGTCGTGGTAGCCCAGTTGCCGCCAGGTCCAGACTTCGAAGAACTCTTCGAGCGTGCCGATGCCCCCTGGCAGGGCGAGGAAGGCATCGCAGCGTTCGGCCATCATGCGTTTGCGCTCGTGCATGGTCTGCACAATGTGCAACTCGCTGCAGCCTCGATGGGCAAACTCCTTGTCCACCAGGGCTTGCGGGATGATGCCGACCACGCGCCCTCCGGCTTGCAAGGCGGCATCGGCGACGATGCCCATCAGGCCGTTGTGGCCGCCCCCGTAAATCAATTCACCGCCGTGGCTTGCGATCCAGTGGCCGACGATGGCCGCTTGCTCGGCCCAAGCCGGGTCAGCACCCGGCCTGGAGCCGCAGTACACGCACAGGCGAAAGGCTGGTGTCATCCGAAGCGGCTCCAAAGAGCCATCACCCAGGTCGTTAGACACAGCAGCAAGGCCAATACAACGGCTGCGCTGCCCAGATCCTTGGCGCGCTTGGTCAGCGGGTGCCACTGCAGGCCCACGCGGTCGAGCGCTGATTCAATGGCGGTGTTGAGCAACTCGACGATCATCACCAGTACCACCGATCCGGCCAGCAGCAGCACCTCGATCCAGTGCTGACCCAACCAGAAGGACAAGCCGATCATGGGCAAGCCCACGGTCACTTCTAGTCGAAACGCTGGCTCTTTCAGGCCCTCGCGCAGACCGGCCAGCGAGAAGCCGGCCGCGTGGATGAGCCTGTGCAAACCCTGGCGCTTTTTGTGGGTCAGGCCCTCGTGCGCAAGGAGAGCTGGATCGTCTGCGCCCGGACGGTCGCCCCCCTGATTCATGACGGCCAGGCTCCCGCCCCGTCGGCTGCGCGCAGTGCGTGGCCGCAGCACGGGCGATCGAGCGGTGCGACCATGGCGCAGTTCATGAGAGGGATTTGACGGCCGCCTGATCGCGCACCGAGTTAACCAGGCGCGTGCCCGCGAGCGCGTCGTGCAGGAACTGGCGGTCGCGATGCAGACGCGCCAGCATGGCCCACCCCACCACCCACAGCAGCAGGGTGACCAGGGCAAAGCGGGAATCGAGGCCCAGGATCCAGACCAGTGCCAGCGGCGGCACGAACCACAGCCAACTCAGCAGGTAGCGCAGCAAAGCCTGTTTTTGGCTCACGCGAGCCCCTTGCCGATTGACCAGCCGGATGTGCCAGGTCTTCATGGCCAGAGTCTGACCCCGAGCCCAAAACCAGACGAAGTAAATGCCCAGGACCAAAAACAGGAAGGCCATTTGGGGCACCCGGTTGTCCAGCGCGTGCCGGGTTTGACTGAGCGAGCTGAACAGGTAGCTGGCGATGAAGAGTACGCCGAACAGCAAAATTCCCTCGTAGCACCAGCAGGCCATGCGTCTGAACACGGAAGGGGGCGTCAAGGGATCATCGGGTAGCGGCTCGGCTTGGGGCGCTGCGCCTAGCCTCGAATCGGCCGCCGATTGTGGAGCGGGCTTGGAGCCTTTCATGGCTGAAGTTTACTGGCTGCTCGGCGCGTCCGACCCGCTGCTGGACTCGTCCGGCGACTCGCTGGGCCTGTTGGCGCGGGCGGTGCTAACGGGTGGCAGCACCGCCAGCTTTTGGGCGGGCACCGGTTGGACCGCTGGCGCAGCCCCCAGGCTGCGTCCCTTGGCCTGCTCGGCCAGCTTTTGGCGTTGCTGCGCGGGCAGGGCCTGGTAAGCCTCCCATTTGGCCACCTTTTCAGCCGGGCTGAGTTCGCGCGCGACTTCAACGGCCTTGCCAAAATTGAGCCTTGCCTGGGCTCTTTCGCGGGGGCTGAGCGCGGCCCAGGCACGCATGCGCTCCTGCATCTTGGTCTGCTCGGTCGGATGCAAGCTGCCGAAAGTCTTGGATACCTCCAGCCATTTTCTTTGGTGCGCGGGGTGCAGACTGGACCAAGCCCCAGCCAGCGGGGCAAGTGCCTGCCTTTCGCCCGCTGTGAGTTTGGACCATTGGGCAGCCGCCGGGTTTTGTGCCGGTCGCTCTTTGGTTTCTTGCGCAGGCGCGCTGGGCTTGGCAGTGGCGCCTTGAGTCGCTGCCGGGCTTTGCGCCCAGCTCGCGCCACCGCAAACCAGCGCGGCCGCCATCCACAGGGCCAGCGACGGCCGCAAGGTGGGCGGGTCAAGCTCGGGAGTACTCATGAACGTTTTTGCACAATTTTGGAACGCCGGTCTGACTCAAGCGTGGGCCGATCAATCAACAGTCTGCAGGAATTGCAAAAACCCCGGGTCCGCGAAGGCTGCTGGGGGGAGTTCGTGGGTCAGCAAGGCCAAGTCGACCTCGGCCAGTTCTCTAGCCCGCAACTCATTTTGGGCCTCACTGATGCTCAGCATGCCGACCACCAGCAGGAGCAGGGCCAAGCCGCTGCTCAGGCGCCCAAGCCAGCCCATGGACTCTTCGTTGCCGCCGCTCAAAACCAAGCTTGCGCCCAAGTTGTAGACGGGTTCGGACCGAACAGGCTGCAACTTGCGGCTGGCCAGAGCGCGCTCGCGTGCGGCCCGCAAGCGCTCGGTGACCTGATGAGGCAAGTCCCTGGCGGCCGGGCTGAGTTGGGCGGCCAAGCGCAGGCCCTGGCGATCGGCCAGCAGTTCTAGACGGGTTTTGCGCGGGTGTTTCATCATCAATATCCCCTGGCCTTGAGCGCTTTGCTCAGCGCTTGGACCGCCCTGAAACAGTGCGTTTTTACACTGCCTTGCGAACAGCCCATGATGGCTGCGGTCTCTGCCAGGTCCATCTCCTCCCAATAACGCAGGAGGAAGGCTTCCCGTTGACGTTCAGGCAGCTGCATCAGCAAAAATTCCAGATCCTTGAGCGTTTGCGCTCTCTCCAGGGCATCTTGGGCACTTTCCGTGCCTTCGTGGCCGATGAGGTCTTCGAGGGCCTCGAGTGGATCGATTTCGTCGCTTGGGTCGCTGCTCAGGTCATTCAGGTTGGAAAACAGGCTCCAGCGGGCCTTGCGTCGCCTGATTGAGTCAATGATGGCGTGGCTGAGGATGCGTTGGAAGAGGTGGGGCATCTCGGCCAGTGGCCGATCGCCATAATGCTGAGCCAGCTTCATCATGCTTTCCTGCACGATGTCCAGTGCGGCCTCCTCGTCGCGCACCTGGTAGCTGGCACGTTTGAAGGCCCTTCGCTCAACGCTCTTGAGAAAGTCCGACAGTTCTTGTTCGGTGGCCACGGTGCTAAGGCTCAGATGACCTGCAGCGCGCGCATGCGCACCCGTACGGAATCGGACATGAGGGATCTGGGTTGTTTTGAGAGGACCGAAGCCAATTCATTATTGCACTGTGCCCGTTTGTCTGGATTGCTCGGCAGGAGGCGTCGCGTTAATGTCATAATGAACGGTTTCGTTCAAGAGGCAAACGGGTCTTGATCCGGCGAAGTATCCTATCCGCCCATGGTCTTAGGCCTTAAGTCCCGATTCCGCCCCACAAGGGCGTGCGCAGGGGCACCGAAGGTTTTTCGTCAGAGAAATTCGCAAAGGTTCATCATGGAAATCTCCAAGGCAGAGTTGTCTAGCGCAGCGGCGGCCGCCCCGGTTGGCAAGGGCGCCGAGATGCTGGGCGCAGAAATTCTCGTCCGCTCGCTGATTGAAGAGCAGGTGCAGTACATCTGGGGCTACCCGGGCGGAGCTGTGCTCTACATCTACGACGCCCTGTACAAGCAGGACAAAATGCAGCATGTGCTGGTGCGCCATGAGCAGGCGGCCGTCCATGCGGCAGACGGCTACGCGCGCGCCACCGGCGAGGTGGGCGTCGCCTTGGTCACCTCCGGGCCCGGCGTGACCAACGCGGTGACAGGGATCGCCACCGCGTACATGGACAGCATTCCGATGGTCATCATTACCGGCCAGGTTCCCACCGCTGCCATCGGCCTTGATGCTTTCCAGGAGTGCGACACGGTCGGCATCACACGCCCGATCGTCAAGCACAACTTCTTGGTCAAGGATGTGCGCGAGTTGGCGGCGACCATGAAGAAAGCCTTTCACATCGCCCGCTCCGGTCGGCCCGGTCCGGTGGTGGTCGACATCCCCAAGGATGTCACGGTCAAGAAGTGCGCGTTCGAATATCCAAGCACCGTTGAGATGCGCAGCTACAACCCGGTGCGCAAAGGCCACGGTGGACAGATTCGCAAGGCCTTGCAACTGCTCATGACGGCCAAGCGGCCTTACATCTACAGCGGCGGCGGGGTTTT
>CANHBU010000012.1 GCA_947458345.1 Comamonadaceae bacterium | reverse complement strand
CGACGACCGCTTTGCCCGCTGGAACGTGGCTGCTGTCGGCGCCAACGCAGAGCGCGACTTCCGCAACGAAGCCAACACTTTTGGCTACAACGTCGAGATCGATCCGCTCAGCCCCTCGTCCAACCCGGTCAAGCGGGTGAGCATGGGGCGCATGGCCCACGAGGGTGCGGTTTGCAGCCTGCCCAAAGCCGGGCAGCCCTTGGCTTTTTACATGGGCTGCGATGCGCGCAACGAGTACATCTACAAGTTCGTCAGCACCGCCGTGTGGGACCCGAAAGACATCGGCGGCGGCATCTCTGTGGGTGACAAATACCTCAACGAAGGCAAGCTCTATGCGGCCCGTTTTGATGCTGATGGGCGCGGCCAGTGGATCGAGCTCAATATCAAGGACGCGCGCATCGCCAACTACGCCGCGTTCAAGTTTGAAAACCAGGGGGAGGTCTACACCCAGACTCGCATCGCCGCCGACGCCGTGGGCGCCACCAAGATGGACCGCCCAGAGTGGGCCGCCGTCAATCCCAAGAACGGCGAGGTCTATGTAACGCTGACCAACAACAGCGCGGCCAACCGCACGCCGGGCCGGGTCGACGCCGCCAACCCGCGCGCCTACATGGACGTCGATGGCAAGAAGGGCGCAGGCAACCCCAACGGCCACATCATTCGCTTTCGCGAAGATGCCGATACTGCCACCGCAACCGCCTTTCGCTGGGATATTTTCCTGTTCGGCGCCGAGGAAGATGCGGGTGACGCCAACTTGTCGGGCCTGAGCGCCAAAAATTCTTTTTCTTCACCCGATGGGCTGTGGTTCAGCCCCACCACCGGCATCTGCTGGATACAGACCGACGACGGTGCCATGACCGACGAGACGCACTGCATGATGCTCGCCGCCTTGCCCGGTCAGGTCGGTGACGGCGGCAAAGTCACCGCCAAGAACCGCATGCTGGTCAACGGCGTCGAGCAGTCCGGCACCCAGGAGACCTTTGTCGGCGCCACTTTGGGCGATGCGCGGCTGCGCCGCTTTCTCATCGGCCCCAAAGGCAGCGAGATCACCGGAGTGACCGAGGCGCCGGGTGGCCGCGCGCTGTTTGTCAACATTCAGCACCCGGGTGAAGACAGCAAGAGCGTGACCGATTTGCAGAGCCAGTGGCCGGGCAACAAAGGCTACGGCCGCCCCGGCCGCCCCCGTTCGGCCACCATCGTGATCACGCGCAGCGATGGGGGCGTGATCGGAGTTTGAGACCGGCAGGCGCGCTTGGCAGCGGCTCGATCGAGCCGCTCAGCGCGCCGGCATGTCCTGCAGCGTGTAAGGCTGGTGCACCCGTGCCTCGGCGGGCACTGCGGGGATTTGCGCATTCCATGTCTCCCAGGTCTGGCGCATCTGCGCCAGGCGCTGCGGATCGCGGCGGGCCTGGTTGGCCCGCTCACGCGCGTCTTGGCTGAGGTTGAACAGGTATTCGTCTTCCTCGACCTTGAGGTATTTCCAGTCGCCCTGGCGAAAGGCGCGTTGCTGGCGGTGTTTCATGCGCCAGAACATCGCTCGGGCAAAGCAGTGGTCCGGCTCGCGCAGCGTGGGCAAGAGTGAGACGCCATCGAGCGCATGGTCGGCCGGTGGCTGGGCGCCGGCGATGTCGAGCACGGTGGCCGTCCAGTCCATGGTCATGCAATGCTGCTCGCAGATGGAGCCGCTTTGTGCAATGCCTTGGGGCCAGTGGGCAATATAGGGCACGCGGATGCCGCCTTCGGTCAGGTCCATCTTGCCGCCCACCAAAGGCCAGTTGTCCGAGAAGCGCTCTCCGCCGTTGTCACTGGTGAAGATGATCAGGGTGTCATCGAGCTGCCCGGTTTCGCGCAGCGCATCGACCACCCAGCCTATGCCCTCGTCCATCTCTCGGATCATCGTGCGGTAGGTTTGAACGTTGCCGCCGTCGAGGTGAAAGAGGTTCTTGACGATTTCTGGGTCGATGCGGCCCTGGGCGCGCGTCTCCCAGGGCCAGTGGGGTGCGGTGTAGTGCAGGCTCAGGAAAAACTTCTGGCCGCTGGCCGCCCGATCGCGCACATACTGCGCCGCCCGGCGCGACAGCAGATCGGTCAGGTAGCCCGGCTCGTCGTAGGGCTGACCGTCGAGCTCGAGGTCCGACTCGCTGCCTCGCGCGTTATGGCCGTAGTAGCTCACGCCTCCGGACATGGGGCCGAAGTGGTGCCTGTAGCCCGAGCGATCTGGACCGAAGTGCGGGCGAAATCCCAGATGCCATTTGCCGATCAGGGCGGTGTGATAGCCCTGCTGAGCCAGCAGACCCGGCAGCGTGGGCAGATGGGGGTGCAGGCCGATGTCGGGGTTGCCGCGCGCTGTACCGAGCATCGGCTCCTCGCTGGCGCCGCGCACCCAGTACTGGTAGCGCCCGGTCATCAGCGCAAAGCGCGTCGGTGAGCACACGGGCGAGTTGGCATAGCCGTTGACATAGCGCAGCCCACGGGCCGCCAGTGCATCGAGCACCGGCGAGACCGGACCGGCCGCATCGGGCCGCGCGCCAAAACAACCCAGGTCGGCGTAGCCCAGATCGTCGGCCACGATGAAGACAAAGTGGGTCATGCATCGAGGCCGAGCCGGATCAGCCGGTCCACGGCGTGCCTTGGTAGGCCTGCAACTGCCACACCGGCTTGGCTGCGGTGCCGGGGGCCGGTGCCCAAACCGTCATGAACAGGCTGCGGATGCTCATCGGCTGGCCGTTGCGGGTCACCTGGGCCAGCATGCGGCCGGTGACGATGCAGCAGGAGCTGGCCGGATGGGCCTGGAGTGCCTCGAAGGACATGCTTTGGTACTGCAAAGTGCCGCTGCGCATATGCTCCAGATAACTTGCTTTGCTGTCCTGCCCGCCGCTGGAGTGGACGTAGACCAGCGCGGGCGAGAGCAGCGCATCGAGGGCGTCCAGATCGCCGGCCAGCAAGGCTTGGCGTCTTTTTTCTTCGGCCTGCAAAACGGCCTGTGCGGTGTCAGTGTGATGTGAGTCCATGCTATTCCATCTTGATGTTCGATCGCTTCACCACCTCGCCCCATTTGGGGATCTCCTGTTTGATCCACTGGCCAAAGGCGCTGGCGCTGCTGGTCTGCAGGTACACGCCCAGCTGCGCAAAGCGTTGCACCACTTCGGGCTCGGCCAGAGCCTTGACCACCTCCTCATTGAGGCGCTCGAGCGCCTGTGCCGGCAGCCAAGAGGACCCCACCAGGCCCGCCCAGTCTCGCACATCGAACTGGGCAAAACCCGCCTGACCGAAGGTGGGCGTCTCGGGCAGCACCTCGAGTCGCTGGGCCGATGTCACGGCGATCGGGCGCAGCCGCCCGCTGCGGATGTGGGGCAGGGCCGATGCCAGAGAGGCAAACATCATGTCGGTCTGCTCGCCCACCAGGTCTTGCAGCGCAGCCACTGGCCCGCGGTAGGGCACGTGCAAGATGAAGGTGCCACTGAGCTGCTTGAAGTACTCGCCCATCAGGTGCGCCGGCGTGCCCGAGCCCCCCGAGCTGTAGACCAGCTTGCCTGGGCTCTTGCGTGCCAGTGCCACCAGCTCGCTCATGTCGCGCACAGGCATGCTGCTGCGCACGACCAGCACGTTGTACGTCCACTGCGTCTGACTGATCGGCGTCAGGTCCTTGAGGGTGTCGTAGGGCATCTTGGGCATCAGGCTCGGCAGCACGGTGTGCGGCAGAAACATCACGCCCAGCGTATGGCCGTCACTGCTCTTGGCCACCAGATCCATGCCGATCAAGCCCGTGCCGCCTGATCGGTTTTCAACAATGAAGGTCTGCCCGAAGGCTTTGGACAGGCGATCGGCCAAATGCCTGGCCATCGGATCCCAGGGGCTGCCCGCCGCAGAGGGCACGATGATGCGCACGGGCCGCACCGGCCAGGCGCTGGTTTGAGCGCTGGTCTGAGCGCTGGTCTGAGCGCCGGCCAACGTGGGTGCCAGTGTCGGTGTCAGCGCGATGGCACCGAGCCCCTTGAGCAGGCGGCGCCGCGATGTTTCGGTGCTCATCGCTCAGTCGAGCTTGACGCCGGCTTTGCGGATCGCAGCGCCCCACAACGCGTCGTCTTGCTTGAGAAAGGCGGCAAACTCAGCCGGTGTCTGGGCGCGCAACTCGCCGGCGGTGGTGCGCCACTTGGCGATCAGTTCGGGGTTTTGGGCGGCCGCTTTTTGCATCGCCTCGCCCAGCTTGGCAATGATGGGTGCGGGCGTCTTGGCTGGCGCAAACAGGCCGATCCAGGCCGTTGGGCTGTAGTCGGGCAAACCCGCTTCGGCGAAGGTGGGCACATCCGGGAAATTGGGGTGCCGGCTCTTGCCGGTCAGGGCCAAGATCTTGAGCTTGCCGGCGCGCACATTGCCAATGGCCGCTGGCAAGGCATCAAAAATCACGTTGACCTGCCCGGCCACCAGATCGCCATAGGGGCTTGAGGTGTTGTAGGGCACGAAGTTGATTTTGACGCCGGCGTTGGAGGCAAACCATTCACCGGCCAGGTGCGAGTAGCTGCCCACGCCCGAGGTGGCCGCAACTACCGAGCCGGGCTGTGCCTTGAGCCGCTCGATCAGCTCCTTGGCGTTTTTTTCGGGCAGGCTCGGGTGCGCGGTCAGTGCCGTATTGAGCAGGCCGACAACGCTGATGGGCACGAAGTCGCGATCGGCCTTGTAGGGCACCTTGCTGGGCATGATGTGCGGAACCACCGACAGCGAGGTGGTGGAGCCCATCACCAGCGTGTAGCCGTCGGGCGTGGCTTTGGCGCCAGCTTCCATGCCGATCATGCTCGATGCCCCCGGTCGGTTTTCAACCACCACCGGCTGGCCCAGAACCTTGGAGAGCTCTTGTGCAATCTCGCGCGCGTTGGTGTCCGGGCCGGTGCCCACCGGGAAGGGCGCGATGATGCGGATCGACCGATTGGGGTAGTCCTGGGCCAGGACCGGCAGGGTGCTCAGAAGGGCCAGGGCGGCCAGGCCGAGGCGACGGGTGATGGGTTTCACAGCGAGTCTCCAATTGGGTGGCTGAGGGGAGGGAAAGGAGTTTTTGGATTTTTAAAAAATCGCTTTATTTATCATATAGGGATAAACCAGATATTTTGTGGCTACTGGGGATTCATAAAATCAGCCGAATTTTCATTAGCGGAGACTTTCATGTCGCACCCCCTGAGCCAGCGTGATGCGCTGGTGTTCAGCCATATGGGCTTTTACGTGCGTGACCTCAAACGCATGGCGAGCTTTTACAAAGATGTGCTGGGATTTTTTCAAACCGACCAGGGCGATTTGGGGCCGGTGCAGCTGGTTTTTCTCAGTCGCGATCCCCGCGAGCACCACCAGCTGGTGCTGGCCAGTGGACGGCCCCAGGATCTGCCCTTTAGCGTGATCAACCAGATTTCTTTGCGTGTGCCCGATCTGGCCACCTTGCGGCGTGTGCGTGACCTGGTGACGGCTGAACCGGACGTGAGCGACCTGGTCAGCGCCACCCACGGCAATGCGGTCTCGATCTATTTCCGCGACCCCGAGGGCAATCGGCTCGAGGTGTTCATGGACACCCCCTGGTACTGCGAACAACCGCTGCGCGAGGCGATCGACTTGAACCAAAGCGACGAGGCGGTGATGGCTGCCGCTCAAGCCCTGGCCCAAAGTCGACCCCGCTTCCGCAGCCGAGCGCAGTGGGTCCAGGAGATGGAGCAACTCATGGGGTATCGCGCATGAGCCTGTTTGACGTGGCCATCATCGGCTGCGGGCCGGCCGGTGCCACCTTGGCCAATTTGCTCGGTCAGTACGGTCTGTCGGTGCTTGTGCTCGAGCGTGAGACCGACATTTACCCTCTGCCGCGCGCCATCCATTTCGACGGCGAGGTGATGCGGGTGTTCGAGACGGCCGGGCTTCGGGAGCAGGTCGAGGCGATTTCACGGCCCGGTCTCAAAGGCATGCATTTCAACAATGCGCAGGGGCAGACGCTGATGATCCGTGCGGGCTCGGCGCCCGTCGGCCCCCACGGCTGCGCCAACAATCACTACTTTCATCAACCCGAACTCGAAGCGGTCCTGCGTCAGGGCCTGCTGCGCTACCCTTCGGTGCAACTGCGCGCGGGCCACGAGGTCCAGGCGATCGAGGAGGGCGATCAGACGGTCACGCTGCATGTGCAGGGCCGCGATGGCCCTGATACGGTGCGAGCGCGTTATGTCGTCGGCTGTGACGGTGCCCGCTCCCTGGTGCGCAAGCACATGGGCAGCAAGCTGATCGATCTGGGCCTGCACCAGCCCTGGCTGGTTTTCGACGTGCGGCTCAAGACCGAGGTGCCGCAGCTGCCTGAACACACGGTGCAGCACTGTGATCCGGCCCGGCCCATGACTTACTGCAATGTCACGGGCAATCGCCGGCGTTGGGAAATCATGCTCATGCCGGGCGACGATCCCGAGCAGATGGTCTTGCCAGCGCATTTGTGGAAGCTGCTCGAGCGCTGGGTGACCCCCGAGCAGGCCGACATCGAACGCGCGGCCATCTACACCTTCCATTCGGTCATCGCCCAAGGCTGGCGCCGAGGCCGACTCTTGATTGCCGGCGACTCGGCCCATCAAACGCCGCCGTTTTTGGGCCAGGGCATGTGCGCCGCGATTCGCGACACGGCCAATCTGGCCTGGAAACTCGATGCGGTGCTGCGCGGGCAGGTTGATGACGCGCTGCTCGACAGCTACGAGTCCGAGCGCTCGCCCCATGTGCGGGCCTTCATCGATTTGGCGGTCAGGCTGGGTAACATCATTCAGACCACCGACCCGCAGGCCGCGCGCCAGCGCGACGAGCGCTTCAAGGCCGGCGGGCCCGAGATTTTTCATCTGCCCGCGCCGCGGCTGGGTCCGGGTCTGTGGTGCGGCCAGGAGCCACCGGCCGCGCAGATCTTTCCCCAGCCGGCGCTGGCCGACGCGCGCTTGCTCGACAGCGCCATTGGTCGCAACTTTGCGGTCATTGGCCAGCGCGCTGCTTTGGAGGCCGTCAGTCTTCAGACGCAGGAGCGCTGGCAGGACTGCGGCATGGTGCGTTTGGTGGCCGAGCATCCCGAACTCGAACACTGGCTGCAGCAGCACGGGGCACAGGCTGTGATGCTGCGCCCGGACCGCTATATCTTGGGCCTTGCGAACTGCAGCAGCGACCTCGATCGCCTGAGCGACTTGCTGCCCAGGCGCCTGGCTCTGGCCGTTTGATCGCCGCGATGACCGACAAAGCCGACTCCAGTTTGACGCGCATGCTGGCCGTGCTCGATCTGTTTACCGAGCAGCGCCTGCACTGGAGTGCCGAGGACATCAGCCGGGCGCTGGGCGTGTCGCTGCCCACCAGTTACCGGTATGCGCGCGCGCTGAGCGCGGCCGGCTTGCTGCAGCGCGGGCCCGATGCGCGCTTTACCCTGGGCCCTCGGATTGTGGTGCTCGACCACTACATTCGCCAGGCCGATCCCTTGTTGCAGTGCGGCCTTGCCTTCATGAAGGATCTGGTGGCGCAGACGGGTTTTGACTGCGTGATCTCCAGCCTGCACGGGCAGCAACTGCTCGACATCCACCGTGAAATGGGTCAGACACCGGCCAGCCTGAGCTATGGCAGGGGACGACCAAGGCCGCTGTTTCAGGGCGCCGCACCCAAAGTGATCTTGGCGGGCTTGCCCTCGCCGGCCTTGCGCCGCTTGTTCGATGCGCATGGCGCCCAAGCGGTTGCTGCCGGACTGCCTGCCGACTGGCCCGGCCTGCGGCGCTACTACAGCGGTATCCGCAAGGCCGGTCACTACCTGTCTTGTGGCGAGCTCGAGAGCAATCTGGCGGCGCTGGCGGCGCCCTTGCACTATGCCGACGCCAGCCTGGCCGGCGCTCTGTCGGTGGTGACCACGGTGCAACGCATGGCGGTGATCGATGTGCCCAAGCTGGCCCAGGTCGTGATGCGTGCGGCCAGGGACATCAGCGCCCGCATGCCCTGATTTTTTTAAAGGCAAGGACTCGTGCCATGAAACTCATCAGCTCTTTCCACCATGCGGCGCCCTCCTGGGTGCATCACATTGCTGGCTACAGCTGCTACAGCGACGGCACGCTGCGCAATGGCATTGGCGACGAGGCGTGACGATAGGCTGCCGAATTCGGCTTTTGCTGCGGGCCTGTCACATCCCTTGGCGTTTTCGCGTAGCGATCCATTAGCTGCCTGGGTACTCGATTGCCGCGTCGCCAGGGCTTTTCGTCGTGACGAAAGTCGTGTGGCAACCTTTGCAATGTCAAGAAATGACTCGCGCGCGCCTGGCTAGGTGTAAGACCTAGGCCATGAAAAAGCCCCGGCTCGCATCATGCGCCGATGCAGGTCACCGATGCTTCTTCGTTGTTGGCGGCGCAGGCCGATTTGCAGGCTTTGCTCAAGGCTGGATTGGCCGACGATGGCGCGGTGGTGCGCTTGCTCGATCGCCTTTTGCACTGGGCGCATGCGCTGCGTGCTTCGGACTTGCACTTTGAGCCCTATGAGGGCAGCTACCGCATTCGCATCCGCGTCGACGGTCAGTTGCAGGAATGGGTGCGTCCGCCGCTGGCTGTGCGCGAGCGGGTGGCTTCGCGCATCAAGGTACTGGCCCGTCTGGACATTGCCGAAAAGCGTCTGCCGCAAGATGGCCGTCTGCGCCATCAGTTGGTCGCGGGTCAGTGGGCGGACTTTCGAGTGAGCACCTTGCCCACGGTGCATGGCGAAAAGCTGGTCGTGCGTCTGATCGATGCCGCGCCGGCGCATCTGGACCTCGATGCGCTCGGCTATGAGGCCGAGCAAAAGGCGTCTGTGCTGCAGGCGCTGGCGCGTTCGCACGGCATGATTTTGGTCACCGGTCCGACCGGTGCTGGCAAGACCTTGTCGATGTACAGCTGCTTGCAGCGGCTCAACCGGACCGGCGTCAATATCTGCACCGCCGAGGATCCCTGCGAAATCAACCTCAGTGGCATCAACCAGGTGAGCATCCAGGAAAAAGCTGGCCTGACCTTTGCCGTTGCCTTGCGCGCCTTCTTGCGTCAGGACCCGGATGTGATCATGATCGGCGAGGTGCGCGACCTCGAGACGGCCGATATGGCGCTCAAGGCAGCGCAGACCGGCCATCTGGTGTTCTCCACGCTGCACACCAATGACGCGCCGAGCACCTTGATGCGCCTGCGCCAAATTGGTGTGGCGGCGCACAATGTGGCCGCCAGTGTGGTGCTGATCACGGCCCAGCGCCTGCTCAGGCGCCTGTGTCCGCATTGCCGCCGCGAAATGGTGCCGCCGCTGCAGATGATGCGCGAGGCCGGCTGCCCGCCGGCCTGCTTGGCCGGCAGCGAGCCCATTTATGAGCCGGTCGGCTGTGAGCGCTGCCTGGGCGGGTACTTGGGCCGTATCGGTGTCTTTCAGGTGATGCCCGTGAGCGATGCCATGGCCGAGTTGGTGCTCAAGGACGCGGGCGTGGCCGAGCTGGCGCGCCAGGCCGCGCAAGAAGGGGTGATGAGCTTGCGGCAGGCCGCCTGGGGCAAAGTTAAACTGGGCCAGACCTCGATCGAAGAAGTATTGGCCCACACCCATGCCTAAGCCAAGCAGCGCCGTCTGGCTCGCTCTGCAGCCGCCCAGGGGGGACGCATGAGCGCCGGCGCGCTCGAGCGGCGCTCGCGCCGCACCGAGCGATCTTTTGACTGGCAGGCCCGCGATGCCCAGGGCCGGCTGCAGCGCGGGCGCAGCCGCGCCTGGGGTGAAAACCAGCTCAGGGCCTTGCTGCGGCGCCGGGGTCTGCGCAGCCTTGAGCTGCGCGCGGTCAAGGTCGCCCGCATCAGACCGGTGAGCCGCGGCGATGTGGCCCAGCTGACCCGCCAACTGTCTGCCTTGCTGCGGGCGGGGCTGCCCTTGTTGCAGGCGCTGCAACTGCTGGCGCGCAGCCAGACGCACAGCGGTGTGATCGATCTGCTCGAGCGGCTGCACGCCGATCTGGAAAACGGCATGACGCTGGCTGCAGCCCTGCGGCGCCAGGGGCCCGTCTTCAGCACGCTTTACATTGCCTTGATTGAAGCCGGCGAGGCCTCTGGCCGGCTCGACGTTTTGCTCGAGCGTCTGGCGGTGCATCTGGACAAGAGTGCGGCGCTGGCCCGCCGCGTGCGCACCGCCTTGTTTTACCCTGCGGTGGTGCTGGCGGTGGCACTGGGCGTGCTGGCGGTGATCATGGTGGTGGTGGTGCCCACCTTCGAGAGCGTTTTCGCCTCATTCGGTGCCGACCTGCCCTGGGCCACGCAGCAGCTGATCGCCTTGAGCCGATGGTCCACCCAGTGGGGGCCAGCCGTGCTTGCGCTGGCCCTGGTGGGCGCCGTGCTGGTGCAGCGGTCCTGGCGACGCAAGGCCGGCTGGGTGCAAGGGCTCGATGATGCCTTGCTGGGCCTGCCGCTGTGGGGCCCGCTGCTGCGCCAGGCGGCGGTGGCGCTTTGGGCGCGCACGCTGGCCACCTTGCTGGCTGCCGGCTTGCCCTTGACCGAAGCGCTGCATTGGGTGCGAGGCGCTTGTGGCCACCGGGCCTATGCCCAGGCCACCGTGCGCGTGCGCGAGCAAGTAGCGCGCGGTAGCAGCCTGCGTCTGGCGATGGCCCGCGAGTCGCTGTTTAGCCCTTTGCTGCAGCAAATGGCCGCCATTGGCGAGGAGTCGGGTACGCTCGAGGAGTTGCTGCAGCGGGCCGCCGATTTCGAGGAGGCGCAACTTGACGAGCGGATCGCCTACTGGTCGGGGCTGCTCGAGCCGGCCACGGTGGTTTTGCTCGGGCTGCTGATCGGGGCCGTCGTGCTGGCGCTGTACCTGCCGATCTTCCAGATGGGGCAGATCGTCTGATGGATGAGACCTTGCTGCTGGTCGCTGCCTTGTTCGGGCTGATCGTGGGCAGTTTTCTCAATGTGGTGATCCACCGGCTGCCGCGCATGCTGGAGCAGCAATGGGCGCAGGATGTGGCCCTGTGGCTGGCCGAGCACGATGGCGGCCCCGCGCCGACCACTTCTCCAGCGGCCGCGCCGACCCCCGCGCCTTACAACTTGGCCAGGCCCCGGTCTCACTGTCCGGCCTGCGGCCAGGCGCTGGCCTGGCGGGACAACATCCCGCTGCTGGGCTACCTGTTTTTGCGCGGGCGTTGCCGCGCCTGTCAAAGCCCGATCGGCTGGCGCTACCCCGCCGTCGAGTTGCTGACCGCGGTGCTTTTTGCAGCCTGCGCCTGGCGTTGGGGGCTGAGCGCTTCGGCTTTGGTGTGGGCGGCGTTTGCTGCGACCTTGCTGGCCTTGGCCTGCATCGATGCGGACACGCAGCTTTTGCCCGATGCGCTGACCTTGCCTTTGCTGTGGGGCGGCTTGATCAGCGCGGCTGCCGGATGGAGCCAGACGGCGCTGAGCGACGCGCTCTGGGGCGCCGTGGCGGGCTATCTGGCGCTGTGGTTGGTTCAGCAAGGCTTTGCGCTGGTCACGGGCAAGCAGGGTATCGGGCAGGGTGACTTCAAGCTGCTTGCAGCGCTGGGCGCTTGGCTGGGATGGCAGGCTTTGTTGCCACTGCTGCTGCTGGCTAGCCTCAGCGGCGCTGTCGTTGGCCTGGGCCTGCGCTGGAGCGGCCGACTCGGTGCCGGTCAGCCGCTGGCCTTTGGGCCCTACTTGGCCATGGCCGGCGCTGCTGTGATGTGGCTTGCGCCGCCCTACGGGCTTTGGCCTTAAACGAAGGAGGCGGTGGTGGAGCGCAGATCGACAAGGCCTTGGCGCATCGGCTTGACCGGCGGCATTGGCAGCGGCAAGAGCACGGTGGCGGGCATGCTTGCGCGTTGCGGTGCTGCGGTGGTGGACGCCGATGCGATTGCGCGTGCGCTGACTCTGGCCGGTGGTGCGGCCATGCCGGCGATCGGGCAAGCATTTGGCCCATCTTTCGTAGGCCCCGATGGCGCGATGGACCGCGAAGCGATGCGTGCGCTGGTGTTTGGCGATGCATCGGCGCGCCAGCGGCTGCAAGACATCGTGCACCCTTTGGTGGCGCTGCAGACCGAGCAGCAGGCCGCGCAGGCCCGCGCGGCGGGCGCGCGCTGCGTCGTCTTCGATGTGCCGCTGCTGGTCGAGTCAGGCCGCTGGCGCTCGCAGGTCGACGCCGTGCTGGTGGTCGACTGCAGCGTGCCCCTGCAGATCGAGCGCGTGATGGCGCGCAGCGGCTGGTCGCGCGAGGCGGTTGAGAAGGTGATCGCGCAGCAGGCCAGCCGCGCCCAGCGCCTGGCTGCAGCCGATGTCTGCCTGGCCAATGCGGGCTTGAGCCTGGCGCACTTGCGCCAGCAGGTCGGGGAGGTCTGGCAACACTTCGGGCTATGATGCCGCACCCAGCCCCCGTGCCGCCAACGCCCTGTGCCGTGATCCTGTACGAGTACCCCTTCAACGAGCGCATCCGGACCTACCTGCGCCTTGAGCACCTGTTCTTCCGCTTGGGTGAGCTGATGGGGCGCAGCGGTTCGACCGACCATCACTTTGCCATCACCACCTTGTTCGAGATCATGGAGGTGGGCGCGCGCGCCGAGCTCAAGACCGATGTGCTCAAGGATCTGGAGAAGCAAAAGCATGCGCTCGCGGCCTACCGTGGCAATCCGGCGATTTCAGAAGGGGCACTCGAACAGGTGATCGGCCAGCTCGATGCCTGCTTTGCCGCTTTGAAAGAGCAGCCGGGCAAACCCGGTCACGCCCTGACAGAGATCGACTGGCTCATGAGCTTGCGCAGTCGCGCGAGCATTCCGGGCGGCACCTGTGAGTTCGATCTGCCGGCCTATCACGCCTGGCGTCACCTGGAGCTTGGGCACCGCCGCGCCGACCTCAAGCGTTGGGTGGACGGCTTTTTGCCACTGGCCGAGTCGGTGGGCTTGCTGCTCAAGTTGCTGCGTGATTCGGGCGTGCCTCAGAAAGTGATGTGCGCAGGCGGGCATTACCAGCAAAACCTGCCGCAGGGGCGCAGTTTTGGCCTGCTGCGGCTTCGCATCGACCCGCAGCTGGGCCTGTTCCCCGAGATCAGCGGCAACCGTCTGGTGGTTTCGGTCCGATTGATGACGATTGTTGATGGTCAGCGGGTGCAATCTTCGAGCGAAGATGCACAATTGGAAGTTACGTTGTGTGCCTGAGTCCGGTGGCGGACGCAGTGCCACGGCGCGACGGAGTTTGCCCGCATGACAACGCCTGCCGATCCCGCCCGCCCCGCGCGCACCGTGCCCTGTCCGGCCTGCGGCGCAGCCAGCCTGTACAGCCCGGCTAACCCCGCCCGGCCTTTTTGTTCGGCCCGTTGCAAGCAGCTCGATTTCGGCGCCTGGGCCAGCGAACAATTTCGCATGCCGGCCAAGCAGTCTGCGGACGATGGGGAGGCGCACGATGCCGGCTCAGTCGATTCCAGGCTTCAGTAAACGCAGTGCGTCGCCTCTGAACGGGCCCGTTCCAATTTTTGGCGCCCGTTTAGTCACCCTTTTAGCCACCCGTTTGGCTTCTGGTTTGGCCCCAGGTTTGCTCCGAGGCGCCGCCCTGTGCTGGCTGCTGATGCTCTCAGGCGCAGGTCATGGCCAGACCGGCTCGGGGGCGGCCGGGCCCGCCGCTGGCAGCAGGTCAGAGGCCCCTAAAACCGACGGCAAAGCCGCGCCGCGCAGCCCCGCGCCCAAGGTGCGGCCCGGCGGCTCGGGCGAAACGCCGGCCGAACGCAGCGCCCGCCTCAAGCGCGAGTGCAAGGGGCGGCCCGTCGCCGGGGCTTGCAGCGGTTACACCCAGTAGGGGTGTGGCCAAAGGGGGGGCCGAGCGGGGGGGCGAT
>CANHBU010000011.1 GCA_947458345.1 Comamonadaceae bacterium | reverse complement strand
GGTGCACCTCTTCGTCGCTGACGAAAGCGCCGTGCACACGGACGGGCAGGCCGGTGCCACTGGGCAGGTAAAGCATGTCGCCCATGCCCAGCAAGCTTTCAGCGCCCATTTGATCGAGGATGGTGCGACTGTCGATCTTGCTGGAGACCTGGAAAGACAAGCGCGTGGGAATATTGGCCTTGATCAGCCCGGTGATGACATCGACGCTCGGGCGCTGCGTGGCCAAGATCAGGTGGATGCCGGCGGCGCGCGCTTTTTGTGCCAGCCGGGCAATGAGCTCTTCGATCTTCTTGCCCACCACCATCATCAGATCGGCCAACTAGTCAATGACCACCACGATAAAAGGCAGGCGCTCGAGCGGCTCGGGCTGCTCGGGCGTGAGGCTAAAGGGGTTGTAGATGAACTCGCCGCGAGCCTTGGCCTCATCGATCTTGGCGTTGTAGCCGGCCAGGTTGCGCACGCCCAGCTTGCTCATGAGCTTGTAGCGTTTTTCCATTTCGGCCACGCACCAGTTCAGCCCATGCGCGGCCTGCTTCATGTCGGTGACCACAGGCGCGAGCAGGTGCGCGATGCCCTCATAAACGCTCATCTCGAGCATCTTGGGGTCGATCAGCAAGAGCCGCACGTCGCGCGGGTCGGCCTTGTAGAGCAGGCTCAAGATCATGGCGTTGATGCCCACCGACTTGCCCGAGCCGGTGGTGCCGGCCACCAGGCAGTGGGGCATCTTGGCCAGGTCGGCCACCACCGCATTGCCGCCAATGTCCTTGCCCAGCCCGATGGTGAGCATCGACTTGGCCTCGTTGTAGGTCTGCGAGCCCAGGATCTCCGAGAGCTTGATCGACTGCCTTTTGGCGTTGGGCAATTCCAGGGCCATGTAGTTCTTGCCCGGTATGGTTTCGATCACGCGGATCGACACCAGGCTGAGCGCGCGCGCCAGGTCCTTGGCCAAATTGACCACCTGCGAGCCCTTCACGCCCGTGGCCGGCTCGATCTCGTAGCGGGTGATGACCGGCCCGGGGGCGGCAGCGACCACACGCACCTCGACGCCAAAGTCTTTGAGCTTTTTCTCAATCAACCGCGAGGTCATCTCCAAGATATCGGCGGGCACGCCCTCTTGTCTGGACACGGCGCTGTCGAGCAGGTCGATCTGCGGCAGGTTGGAGTCGAGCAGCTCATTGAACAAGGGCTTCTGGCGCTCTTTGGCCACCCGCTCGCTCTTGGGGATCTCCATGCGAGTGGGCTCGATCACCACCGCAATCGGATGCTGCTCCTCGATCTCGAATCGCTCCTCCTGCAGGACTTCTTCGCGCTCACGGGCCGCGGCCCGGCCGACCGCCAGATCTTGCGCCAATTCGCGCTTTTCGCGCCTGGCCTGCACGAATTCGTCAATCCACTGCCCGAGTTTCTGCGCGGTATGCGCCCACGAAAAAGAAAAAGCCAGGGCCAGGCCCAGCACACCGGCAACGATCCACACCAAGGTGGAGCCGGCAAAGCCCAACCACTTGACACCCAAGGGTCCGATCCAAAAGCCGAGCACGCCGCCGGCGTGCCCTGGCAGGGCCGACTCAAAACGGTACAGGCGGCTCCACTCCAGCGCCGTGCTGGCCAGCAAAAGCAGCAGCAGGCCACCCAGGCGCACCCAGCGCTCCAGACGCTCGGCCTGGCCCTGCACCGCAGAGTCGCCCTGCAGCCAGCGCCGCAGCCCGGCCAGCCAAACGCGCACACCCAACGCCAGCAACCACCAGACCGACAGGCCAAGCAAGAAATAGCTGCCGTCGGCCAGCCACGCGCCGAGTCGCCCGCCCCAGTTGCGCGTGCCCAAAGCAGAGCCTGCAACCCCAGTGGTCGACCAGGCTGCATCGAGCACCGAATGGCTGATCAGGCAGATGAACCAAAAGAGCAAGGCCAGCAGGCCCAGCAGCAAGCCAATTTCGTGGGCAAAGCGGCCCAGCCTGGCGCTCGGTTGCGAGCGCTCGCCGAGCGTTCGTAGCGTGTCAAGTGAATAGGTCATGTCGCGGGGCGTAGCTTACCGCACAAGCGCACCGACGCCCGACGACCAGGGGCACGGCCCGCGCGGCGTGCCCAGGCCGCAAACGAAGCCAGAACCCGGGCTTTTGTGCTTTTTTTGTGCCTTTTTTTGTGCCTGTTTTTTGCCGTTCTTACAATAGGGGCAAAGTGCAAACATGCCCGCGCCGCCGCAGTCGAGCTGGCATTGCGGTGCGGCCGCTGCGATCATGGGCCCCGAAAAGGGCCCCGACATGGCCCCTGCTCTTGCCCCGCCCGTCCCACATCCCACACCTCCCCCACCGACATGAAACATTGCAAGGTCCTGATTTTGGGCTCCGGCCCCGCTGGCTACACCGCCGCCGTCTATGCGGCGCGCGCCAATCTCAACCCGGTGCTCGTCACCGGCATCGCCCAGGGCGGGCAGCTGATGACCACCACGGATGTCGATAACTGGCCGGCCGATGCGCAAGGGGTCCAGGGGCCCGATCTGATGCAGCGCTTTCTGGAGCATGCCGAGCGCTTCAAGACGGAAATCATCTTTGACCACATCAACCGGGTCGACCTCAGAGAGCGCCCCTTCCGGCTCACCGGGGACAGCGAAACCTACAGCTGCGACAGCCTCATCATCGCCACGGGCGCATCGGCCAAATACCTGGGCCTGCCCTCAGAGAGCGCCTTTATGGGCAAAGGGGTCTCGGGCTGCGCCACCTGCGACGGCTTTTTTTATCGCCAGCAGGTCGTGTGCGTGGTCGGCGGCGGCAACACCGCGGTGGAGGAAGCGCTGTACTTGTCCAATATTGCCAGCAAGGTCCATCTGGTGCACCGGCGCGAGAAGTTTCGCGCCGAGCCCATCATGATCGACAAGCTGATGGAAAAGGTAGCGGCCGGCAAGATCGAGCTGCAGCTCAACCAGACGCTCGATGAGGTGCTCGGCGATGCATCGGGCGTCACCGGCGTGAGGCTGCGCTCGAACGATGGCACGCAGACGCAGGATCTGACCTTGTCGGGCTGCTTCATCGCCATCGGCCATCAGCCCAACACCGATATCTTCAAGGGCCAGATCGACATGAAGGACGGCTACATTGTCACCCGCAGCGGCCTGGCCGGCATGGCCACCATGACCAGCGTGCCCGGGGTGTTTGCCGCCGGTGACGTGCAGGACCATGTGTACCGACAGGCCATCACCAGTGCCGGCACCGGCTGCATGGCCGCGCTCGACGCCCAGCGCTACCTGGAACAAGAAGGCAGCTGAAGATGGCCGTCTTCAGCATGACAGGCTATGCCGCCGTGCAGGGGCCGCTGGAAGGCGCCGACGCCCAAGGCGGCGGCATGCTGGGCCTGGAGCTGCGTTCGGTCAACAGCCGCTTTCTGGACCTGAGCCTGCGCCTGCCCGATGAGCTGCGGCAGGCCGAGCCGGCCTTGCGTGAGCTCATTGCTCGCCAGCTCAAGCGCGGCAAGGTGGAGTTGCGCGCCAGCCTCGAAAGCGCGGGCAACCAGACCCCTGCGGCGCCGTCGGCCCGCACACTCGAGCAACTGCGCCAGCTGCAACTGGCCGTGCAGGCCCAGCTCCCAGGCGCAGCGCCGCTGACGGTCGGGGAGGTGCTGCGGATGAGCGAACCGGCAACGCGGCCGGCCCCACAGCTGCAAGCTCAGGTCTTGCAGCTGGCCCGACAGGCGCTGCAGGAGCTGTCCAATGCGCGCCAGCGCGAGGGCGAGCGACTGGCCGATCTGCTGCGCGAGCGAGCCGTCGGGCTGCATGCGCTGGCACAGCAGGCCGCCCCGCTGGTGCCGCTGCTGGTGGAGCAGCAGAAAAAGCGCTTTCTCGAGCGCTGGGCCGAGGCCATGGCCCTAAGCAATTCCGGCGCGAGCACGCAGGCCGCACAGGAAAGGGCCCTGACCGAGGCCACTGCCTTTGCCATCCGCATCGATGTGGCCGAAGAGCTCGGCCGGCTCGGCTCGCACCTGCAGGAGGTTCAAGCCCTGCTAAGCGGCGGCGGCGAGTTGGGCAAGCGCCTGGACTTTCTCATCCAGGAACTGCACCGCGAAGCCAATACCCTGGGCTCCAAATCGGCCACGCTGGAGCTCACCCGCATCTCGGTGGACATGAAGGTGCTGATCGAGCAAATGCGCGAGCAGGTCCAAAATATCGAATAAGCCCCAGATCCCATGGACTACCCAGGAAACCTCTTCGTTGTGGCCGCCCCCAGTGGCGCCGGCAAGTCCAGCCTGGTCAAGGCGCTGATGGAGATCGACGCCGGCGTGGCGCCCTCGGTCTCGCACACCACGCGCCCGCCCCGCGGCCAGGAAAAGCACGGGCGTGAGTACTTTTTTCTGTCAGACGAGGAGTTTGACCGGATGGCTGAGCGCCAGTGCTTTTTAGAGTGGGCCCATGTGCACGGCCACCGCTACGGCACCTCGCGCCAGGCCATTGAAGAGCGCATCAAGGCCGGAGCCGATGTCATGCTCGAGATCGACTACCAGGGCGCCATCAACATCAAGAAGATCTTCGCCAATGCGGTCTTGATTTTCATCCTGCCGCCGAGCTGGGAAGAGCTGCGGGCGCGCCTGCAAAGAAGGGGCGAGGACAGCGCCGAGGTGATCGAGCTGCGGCTGCGCAATGCCGCGCAGGAGATGGCCCAGGTCCGGGATTTCGACTTCGTTATAATCAACGAGCTTTTCGAGCGGGCGCTCTTTGATCTCAAGAGCATCGTGCACGCTCAGCGGCTTAAGTATGCAGCCCAGCGCCGCAGCCGAGCTGCCACCTTTTTCGCTCTCAATCTGCCTTGAATTGACCACCGACTGGAGCTTGTGCCATGGCCCGCATCACCGTTGAAGACTGCCTGGAAAAAATCCCTAACCGCTTTCAGCTGGTGCTTGCTGCGACCTACCGGGCCCGCATGCTCAGCCAGGGACACACACCGCGCATCGAGAGCAAAAACAAGCCTGGCGTGACCGCGCTGCGCGAGATTGCGGCCGGCCAGGTCGGCCTGGAGATGCTCAAGAAGGTGCCCGGCTGAGCCGGTTTTCACCTCTTTTGACCGAGCAAAGCACCGCCCTGGCGGTGCTTTTTTTCGTCTGTTGTGCACCCAAGAAGACCGCCGGACGACCACGCAGGCTCGCACGCGCTAAAGTTGGGGCATGAGCGCCCTTCAACCGGCCGTGCTGACGGCCGCCCGATCGAGCCCCGCGGCGGCCAACGCCGCGGCGGCCAGCTTTGCCGCGCTGACGGCCAAGCTCGGCTATCTGAGCCGGGAAGACACCGCGCTGGTGCGCAAGGCCTACCGCTTTGCAGACGAGGCGCATCTGGGCCAACTGCGCAGCAGCGGTGAGCCCTACATCACCCACCCGATCGCGGTGGCGGCCCAGTGCGCCGACTGGAAGCTCGATGCCCAGGCCCTGATGGCCGCGCTGCTGCACGACGCCATCGAAGACTGCGGCGTGAGCAAACCCGAGCTGATCGAGCGCTTTGGCGCGCCGGTGGCTGAACTGGTCGATGGCCTGACCAAGCTGGAAAAGCTCGCTTTCAACACGCGCGAAGAAAACCAGGCCGAATCGTTTCGCAAGATGCTGCTGGCCATGGCGCGCGACGTGCGCGTGATCCTGATCAAGCTGGCCGACCGCACCCACAACATGCGCACACTGGGCGACCTGCCGCGCGCCAAATGGGCACGCATTTCTCAGGAAACGCTGGACATCTATGCGCCGATCGCGCACCGCCTGGGCCTCAACGCCACCTACCGTGAGCTGCAGGATCTGTCCTTTTCGCACTTGCATCCCTGGCGCTACGCCACCTTGGCCAAGGCGCTGGCTCGCTCGCGCGGCCGCCGGCGCGATGTGATCCACCGGGCGCTCAGCGAGGTACAGGCCGCGCTGGCCGCCGCCGGCCTGTCGGCGCGCATCGACGGGCGCGAAAAAACGCTGTTCTCGATTTACCGCAAGATGAACGACAAGCACCTGTCGTTCGCTCAGGTCACCGACATCTACGGCTTTCGAGTGATCGTCGACCAGGTCATCACCTGCTACAGCGCGCTGGGCGTGCTGCACCAGCTCTACAAGCCCATGCCGGGCAAATTCAAGGACTACATTGCCATCCCCAAAATCAATGGCTACCAGTCCCTGCACACCACGCTGATCGGGCCATTTGGCACCAGCATCGAGTTTCAGATGCGCACCGAAGCCATGCATGTGGTGGCCGAGTCGGGTGTGGCGGCTCACTGGCTTTATAAGGCGGTCGATCCGCAGGGCGAGCCCTCGCAGAACCTGGGCACGCAGTGGCTGCAGTCGCTGCTGGACATCCAGAACGAGACGCGCGACGCCTCGGAGTTTTGGGACCACATCAAGATCGACCTGTTTCCCGATGCGGTCTATGTGTTCACGCCCAAGAGCCAGATCATGGCCATGCCCAGGGGGGCCACCGTGGTCGACTTTGCCTACACCATCCACAGCGACATCGGCCACCGCGCGGTGGCGGCCCGAATCAATGGCGAGCAGGTGCCGCTGCGCAGCGAGCTGCGCAACGGCGATGTGATCGAGGTGATCACCGGCTCGGTGCCCAGCCCCAACCCAGCCTGGCTCGGCTTCGTGCGCACCGGCCGGGCTCGCTCCAAGATCCGCCACCACCTCAAGACCATGGCACTGGCCGAGTCGAGCCAGCTGGGCGAGAAGATGCTGGCGCAAGCGCTGCGGGCCGAGGGCATCGAAGCGCTGCCAGCGCATGAAGGCCCGCAGCGGCGGCTGTGGGAGCGCATCTTGCGCTTTTCGGGCAACCGCTCGCGCAGCGACCTGCTCACCGACATCGGGCTGGGCAAGCGCATCGCGAGCATCGTGGCCAAGCGTCTGGCCGCGATGCTGATCGAAACCGGCGTCAAGCCCGACCCGCTGCTCATGAGCCGAGAGCGCTACACCGCTCATGAATCGGTGTCTCAGACAGCCCTGCTGCTCGATGGCAGCGAGGGCGCGTCGGTGCAGTTCGCACCGTGCTGCCGGCCGATTCCGGGCGACGACATCGTCGGCTACCTTGGGCGCGGCGAGGGTGTGATGGTGCACACCGCCGACTGCAGCGTCGCCCAGCGCCTGCAGCACCGCGACAGCGAGCGCTTCATCGCGGTGCAGTGGTCCGATGAACTCACACGCCCCTTCGAGACCGACCTGCTGCTGACCGTCACCGAGGGCAAGGGCGTGCTCGCGCGCGTGGCATCGGCTCTGGCCAATGCAGAGGCCAACATCACCCATCTGCAGATGCAGCCGCAGAGCACCGAATCGACCACGGAGCTGCGTTTTACCATCGCGGTGGAGGACCGGGTGCATCTGGCCCGGGTGATCCGCGGCCTCAAGCGCACCAGCGCGGTGCTGCGCATCCAGCGCCTGCGGCCCGGCCCGGGCCGAAGCGGCGCCGCCTGAGCGCGCCAGACAGGCCCTTGGGGCCAGCAGCGGCTGCAGGCCACGGCGGCGCAAGCCCCTCAAGGGGCCGGATAGCTCACCTGCAACAGCTCGAGCATCACAGAACCACCGGGGGTGCGCAGCGCCACCTCATCGCCCACATGGGCTTTGAGCAAGGCCCGGGCCACCGGACTGACCCAGCTGATCTGCCCGGCCAGGCTGTCGGCTTCGTCAATGCCCACGATGGTCACCGTCTGGCGCTGACCGTTGGCCTGCACATAGTCGACCGTCGCGCCAAAAAACACCTGCTCACTGCCGTGGTGAATCGCCGGATCGCTCACTTGCGCGATCTCCAGCCGTTTGGTGAGAAAGCGGATGCGTCGATCGATTTCGCGCAAGCGCTTCTTGCCGTAGAGGTAGTCGCCGTTTTCCGACCGGTCGCCGTTGCTCGCCGCCCAGTGCACGATCTCGACGATGCGCGGACGCTCGTTGTCAATGAGCTCAAGCAGCTCGGCCTTGAGCCGTGCAAAGCCCGCTGGGGTGATGTAGTTCTTGCCGCCAGGCGGCAAGGCTGCAAACTCCGGCTCCTCGTCGTCGGACTCGCTTTCCTTGGTGAAGGCTTTGCTCATGGCAAAAGCATAGCAGCCGAGCCGCAAGCGCCCGCGCAGCGCACCCGCCTCAGTCGAAGATATCGCTCAGCCAGGACTTGTGCTTGCGGTAACCGTGGTGGGGCTGAACCCAAACCTGCTGCGGCATCGGCTGCGGCATCGGCTGCTGCACCTGCTGCGGCATCGGTGCGGCCACCGGCGTCCCAGCCGCGCTGTGCGCCGCACTGCGCTCGATGATCTTGTCGAGCTCGCCCCGGTCGAGCCACACGCCCCGGCACTTGGGGCAATAGTCAAGCTCAACACCCTGGCGCTCGGCCATGGTCAGCAGCTGATCGACGCATTGAGGACATTTCATGGCTCGCTCCTTTGAGACTGTGCAATCACTTGCGGGAGGGTGCAGCGCCGCCAGCCGATCTGACGCTCAGCACCATGGTCACCGCCAAGATGGCCACCACCACCAGCAGCGATACCACCACCGGGATCTTGTAGATATCGATCAAGACCATCTTGGTGCCGATGAACACCAGCACCACAGCCAAGCCGTAGTTGAGCAGGTGAAATTTGGAGGCGACCGCCTGCAAAAGAAAGAACATGGCGCGCAAGCCCAGGATGGCGAACACATTGCTGGTCAGCACAATGAAGGGATCACTGGTGATGGCAAAGATGGCCGGTATGGAGTCGACTGCGAAGATGACATCGGTCAAACCGACCAGGCAGATCACCATGAACAGGGGCGTGGCGATGCGCTTGCCGTTTTCGATCGTGAAGAACTTCTCGCCGTCGTAGGAACTGCTGACCGGCATGATGCGGCGCAGCAGGCGCAGCGCTGGGTTCTCACTGAGGTCGGGCTCCTTGCCGGCGGCCCACCACATCTTGATGCCCGTCAGGATCAGGAAGGCGCCGAACACGTAAAGCACCCAGTGAAAGTGCGCAAGCAGCCAGCCACCGACGAGAATCATCACCGTGCGCAGCACGATCGCACCGATGATGCCGATCATCAGCACCCGCTTCTGATAGGCCGCTGGCACGGCAAAGTAGGTAAAGATCATCAGGAAGACAAAGATGTTGTCAACCGCCAGACTCTTTTCGATCAGATAGCCGGTGAGAAACTCGAGCGACTTTTCGGTGGCCACGCTGCTGCTGCCGGTGGTCTCATGCACCGCCCACCAAAACAAGCCATTGAAGGCCAAACTCAAGGCCACCCAGACGATGGACCAGTTCAGGGCCTCCTTGACGCCCACCTCATGGGCGCCCTGTTTTTTAAGCACGACAAAGTCGACGAACAGGGCCACCAAAACAATGGCGACAAAGACAAGCCACAGCCACAGTGGCGCAACGGTATTCATATAGCAGACCTCGGTACGGTTGAACGCACCCACAAGGTCTTGCGTGACCCGAAAGCATCCGGGTCTGGAAAGGCCGACAGCGCGCTGCGGCACACTGTGTATTGACGACCTGACCGGCCAGTTCGACTGGCTCGCTACTCCCCTTGGGGAAGAACCTCGGACTATACGAGGAGTTCAAATCCTTAGGTGGCAAGAGGACTTGGCCCCGCACCCCTTGGATGACTTGGCCCCAAAGAAAAACGGGTTGGACACCGAAGTGTCCAACCCGTTTTTCTAGAACGCAAATTCTGGCGCGGCTGGCAGGATTCGAACCCACGACCCCTTGGTTCGTAGCCAAGTACTCTAATCCAACTGAGCTACAGCCGCTGAACTATCGATTATGGCACAAGTTCAAGAAGGCGCTGAATGCGCCACCAGGCCCTGCTCGGCCAGCCAGCCGTCGATGCGCCGCGCCAGATCTTCGCTGTTGTCGTCCATCATCAGCATGTGCGAATTGCCGCGCACCCCCAGGCTCGGCAGATCCCAGTCGTCGACTTGGGCGCCGCACTGGCGCAGGCGCTGAGCAAAAGCGCGCAGACGCGGCCGCAGCTGCGACCACAGCGGATGGGCATCGAGGTGATCGCCCCAGACCATCAGCTGCGGGATGCCGCGCAGCGGCGCCAGCGCCACATCGTCGAGCTGCGGAAAGCCCGAGGGCTCGAGCGCCACGATGGCGCGCACCTGCTGCGGATGGGCCAGCGCCATGGCCCAAGCGAAGTTGCAGCCCTGGCTGTGGGCGATCAGCACGAAGGGGCCGTGCAGGCGGGCCAACTCGCCGTAGGCGCCAGCCGTGGCCGCATCGTTGCAGGTCCAGCGCGGCATCGCCTGCTTCATGAAGGGCTCGAAGGCCTGGACGGGGAAACGGGTGTTGGCATGCGGCAGGCCATCGCGCCAAGAGCCAGGCGGGCCGATGCGAAACAGCTCCCAGGCCTCATGCATAGGCCGAAACACCGGCTCGCCGGCAAAGAACTCGGGGCTGCGGGCCCAGGAGGCGCGGCCGCGCTCGAGCGCGTCGGCAATCCAGACATCGTGGCCAGCGCGCAGAAAGATCTCCTGCCAGCCGCTGCGACCGTCCGGGGTGGTTTCGTAGGTGACGCCGCACATGCCGCCGCCGTGCATCAGGAGCAGCGGATGGCGGGCCCTGGGCTTGTGCAGCTGCACATACTGCACATACATCTGCTCGATCTGAAACTGACCGTTGGGGTCCAAGTCGACGCTCGGACCGCCAGGCGAGTAGACGATCTGCCGCATGGGCAAGCCCTGCAAGCTCGCGCGGCGCCCGCCCACGTAGGTGCTGCCGATGCGGCGCACCGCGATGGCCGCTGGCGCCTCTGCGCGAGCAGCCTGGGGCAGCGTGTCAATCCGGGGAGATACAGGCACTGGAAAAAACTCCTTCGAGCAAAATAGTAGCAGCGCAGCGCCATCGAGCCGGTCGCCTTTTTGATTTGATTGAGCGCCACCTTGTCCACCCAGACCATCCTGCCTGCGCCCCGCGTCGTCGAGGTCATCGACACCGCACCCGACACACCCTGGGCGCAGCGCGTGCGGCTGCGCCCAGAGCCACGCCAGCCGATCGGCGCGCAGCAGGTGCGCATCGGCATGCTGGCCATGACCGTCTTGCCGGCCGATTTGCTGCAAATGCAGCAGCGCTACGGCGTGCAGCCCAGTGTGCCCTATGTGCCCGGTCATGAAGGCGTGGCGCTGGTGCTCGAAGCAGGCGCCGAAGTGGGCGACTTGCAGGTGGGCCAGCGCGTCATGCCCTTGGGCGCGGGCGGGCTGTGGGCCGATGAGCGGGTGGTCCATCGCCGCAGCCTGCTGCCCTTGCCAGCCGAGGGCGATGCGCTGCAGCAAGCCATGCTGGCAGCCAACCCAGCCACCGCCTGGGTGCTGCTCAAGCACATGGGCTGGGCGCCGGGTCAGTGGGTGCTGCACAACGCCGCCAACTCGGCCGTTGGCCAATGCGTCAGGCAGTTGGCGGGGCACCTGGGCATTCCCCTGATTAACATCGTGCGACGCTCCCAGGCCATCCCCGAAGGCGCACAGGGCCACTGGCTGGTCGACGACGGACTCGACGCCGATGCCCTGCGCCAGCAGGTCGTGCGCATCACCGGCGCGCAGCCGGTGATGCTGGCCCTCGACGCCCTGGGCGGGACCGCCACGCAGTCGCTGGCCGCCTGCCTGAGTGATGCCGGCAGGGTGATCGTCTATGGCCTGCTCAGTGGTCAGGCCAGCCAGATCGGCGCGCACGATTTGGTGTTTCGAGGCGTCGAAGTCAGGGGCTTTTGGCTCGCGCGCTGGTTTGGCGATGCGGCCAACCGACAGGCCGGTCGCGAGGTCTATCCGGCCCTGCTCGAGCTGGCCCGTCAAGACGTGCTGCACATGGAGGTCGAACAGGTCTATGACCTGGGCGACGTGGCCCAGGCGCTGGCCCATGCGGCTTTGCCGCACCGGCGCGGCAAGGTGCTGCTGCGCGGGATCCACGGGTTGGCGCCCGCCTCTAGTGGCACGACCTGAAAAGATAGCAGGCAATGGCCCCCAATGGCTCCCAATGGCCCGCGCCGGTCGCATCCCCTTGAGGACCGCTCCATGAAACACCCCATCGATAGCTCACGCAGCCTGCACGAGGCCTTTACCGCCGCCCGGCGGCGCGCCGGCGGCCTGCCCTTTCTGGCCGAGTCGGCGCTCTCGGGCGGTCGCATCTGGACCTTTGAACAAGCCGGCCAAGAGGTCGACGCGCTGCTGGGCCTTTACAGCGGACGTGGCTGGGGCCATGGGCATCGTGTGGCCTTGGCCCTGGGCAACCATCCGCGCCATTTTTTCCACTTCCTGGCCCTCAACGCGCTGGGCGCGTGCATCGTTCCGATGAACCCCGACCACCGCGGCGGCGAGATCGACCATGCCCTGACGCTGTCGCAGGCCGATCTGCTGGTGGCGATCGAGGCGCGCCATGAGGCCCTGAGGGCCGCGTTGGCTCGACCGGGCAGCGTGCGTCCGCCGCTGGTCAAAGCCCAGGAGCTGGCGCAGGCGCTGCCGATGGCGCCGGACAGGGCGGTGCAGCCCGCTGGCGATCCCTGGCAGCGCGAGGCGGCGATCTTGTTCACCTCGGGCACCTCCGGCCCGCCCAAAGCCTGCCTGCTGAGCAACGGGTACATCATGACCGCCGGGGCCTGGTACCGCGACCTCGGCGGCGCCCTGGCCTTCGAGCACGGACAGGACCGCCTGCTCAACCCCTTGCCGGTGTTTCACATGAACTGCGGCATGACCTCGATTGCCACCATGTGCCTGACCGACAACTGCCTGGTGCTGCCCGACCGCTTTCACGCCAGCAGCTGGTGGCAAGACTGCGTGCAGTCGCAGGCCACGGCGATCCATTACCTGGGCATCATGCCGCCGGCCTTGTTCAAGCAGGCACCCGACCCCCTAGAGCGCCAGCATCGCATTCGCTTCGGCCTCGGTGCGGGCTGCGATCCGCAGTTGCATGGGCCGGTCGAGGAGCGCTTTGGTTTTGCCTTCGTGGAAGTCTGGGGCATGACCGAAACGGGGCGCTTCCTGGCCAACCCGCACGAGCCCAGGCTGACCCACACCCGCGCCTTTGGCCGGCCGGCCCCGCCGCTGCAGGTGCGCGTGGTCGACGACGAGGACCGCGAGTTGCCAAGGGGCAAGCCCGGGCAGCTGCTCGTGCGCTGCAGCGGCGACGATCCGCGTCGCGGCTTTTTTTCGGGCTACCTGCAAGATGCGGCAGCCACCGAGCAGGCCTGGCGTGGCGGCTGGTTCCACACCGGCGACGTCGTCACCCAGGACGACAGCGGCATGCTCTATTTTGTGGATCGCCGCAAGGACATCATCCGGCGCTCCGGTGAAAACATTTCGGCTGCCGAAGTCGAAGCGAGCTTGGCCGCCCATCCGGCGGTGGCACGGGTGGCGGTACTGGCCGTGCCCGACGAGATGCGAGACGAAGAGGTGCTCGCGGTGGTGGTGCCCGCCAGCGGCGTGCAACCCGACGAGGCGCTGGGTCGGCAGCTGGTGGCGCACTGCCTGCAGGAGCTGGCCTACTACAAGGCGCCGGGCTGGCTGGTGTTTCGCACCGCCCTGCCCGTGACGGCCACCAACAAGCTGCAGAAAAACCTGATCTTTGCCTCAGGTCAAGACCCGAGGGGCGAGGCGATCGACTTGCGCGGACTCAAAAGGCGGTCCGGGTGATGGTTAGCCCCGAGTTCGGCCTTGCAGCAAAGTGTTAACCTAATCTCGGTCCAAGATCTACATCCCAAAGGAGACCCCAAATGAAGCAGCATCCCTCTCGCCGGCAAGTGATCGGCACACTGAGCGCCAGCGCACTGGCCGGCCTGGCCCCGACGGCCTGGGCGCAGTCGAGCAACTTTCCGAGCAAGCCTGTCAAGATCATCATGCCCTGGGCGGCCGGTGGCGGCGGCGACGTGCTGGTCAGGGCCATGGTGCCGGCGTTGTCGTAACGCCTGGGTCAGCCGGTGGTGGTGGAAAACCGGCCTGGCGCCATTGGCACGATCGGCTCGCTCGCTGCCGCCCGCAGCCCGGCCGATGGCTACACCTTGGTCTACGGCGCGGCCGACTCGCACTCGATCGCACCGCACATCCTCAAGCAGTCGCCCTACGATTCCAAAAAGGACTTTGTGGCGGTCGCGCCCATC
>CANHBU010000010.1 GCA_947458345.1 Comamonadaceae bacterium | reverse complement strand
GAAAGACAGTGCGCGCATGCTTGGTGCTCCTCGGTTGACTTCAAGGCATTCTAGGACGCATGCATGCTGGCGGCGCATCAGCCTTGGGGCGCATCAGCCTTGGACGCCTGGGCCTTTGCGCTACCATGCCGCAACCCGAAGACAGACGCGCGAGCCCGGCCGACAGCCTGGCCCAAGCAGGCCCGCGAGTCTTTTGCGGGGGTTTCACCGCCGGAGAGTTTTATGCAAGTCGTTCCGATTGAAAGCCGCAAGCTGACCACCCTCGACAACCAGATCCGCGAGGGCGTCATTCGGGCCTGCCGCATCCTGGAAGGCGAGCCGGGCGCAGACAATTACTCGCTCAAGCTGGTCAACATCGAGGGCGATTTTTTCTCGCCCCGCCACCGCCACAACTTTGACCAGATCCGGATCCAGCTCGAAGGCCAGTTCGACTACGACAAAGACGGCTGCTTCACACCGGGGTCGGTGGGCTACTTTCCAGAGGGCACGCGCTACGGCCCGCAAACTTCAAGCGGCGTCACCTGGAACCTCTTGCTGCAGTTTGGCGGAGCCAGCGGGTCGGGCTACACCGCCGAGTCCGAGGAAGAGCGCGCCGCGGGCGAACTCAAGCAACAAGGCGCGTTTGAAAAAGGCGTCTTTACCCGCTACAAGGAAGACGGCACCAAGGTCAACCAAGACGCCTATGAGGCGATCTGGGAGCACATCCACGGCCGGCCGCTGGTCTATCCCAAAGAGCGTTACGAGCGTCCGGTTTTCATGAACTCGGGCCACTTCGACTGGGTCAGCGTGCCGGGGCAGCCGGGCGTGTGCAGCAAGCTCATGGGCGTTTTTAGCGAGCTTGAAACCAAGATCGCTTTTTTCAAGCTCGATGCCGGCTCCGCGCTCGCGCTTGAAGCGCGCAGTTTTTACTTCGTCCTCTCGGGCGCGGGGCAAGCGGCGGGGCAAGCCGTCGGGCGGCACACCACACTTGCACTGGGCACGGGCGAAACCGCGAGCCTGAGCGCGCAAACTGAGCTCGAATGCGTGCAACTGCGACTGCCGCGCCAGCGCAGCGCGGCGACCCAATAAGGCTTGTACTAGGCGCCCGCCTGGCCCTGCGGGCCCAGCAAGAAGTCGTCGAGTTTTTGCGCGAAGCCCACCGGGTTGTCCTGGCACAGACGGTGATTGGCATCGGGCAAACTCGACAGCTGAGAGCCGGGCAGGTGACTTGCCACGCGCGCAAACATGCTCGGCGGCAAGACCTGCGATTGCTCGCCCCCAAAGACCAAGGCGGGCCCCGCAAACCCGACCAGGGGCAAGATGTCGCGCATCAATTGGGCCTCGGTCTCGCACACGCCTTGCGCTGAAAAATTCCACTGCAAGCCGCCATCGGGGCGCGGCCGCAAGATGTGATCGAGGTAGTGTTCGATGACCTGCGGGCTCCAGCGCTCGCAAAAGGGCAAGGCCTGACGCGCCTGCTCGCGCGACTCAAAGGCGGGTGAGGACATGACTTGCTGCTGCACCATCTGGTTGACCTGCGCCGCGATGGCAATCGCAGGTTGCGCCAGCACCAGGGCGCGTACCGCGCTGCCCAGCTCGGTGGCCACCATCAGGGCCAAGGTGGCGCCCGTGGCCTGCCCCACCAAGATCAGCTCGGACCAGCCTTGCGCTTGAATCAAAGCCAGCAAGTCGTCGCGGTGATCTTCGAGGCGATAGCCGGCCTCGGGCCAGCTCGAGCGCGCGTGGCCGCGCAGGGCTGGGGCATAAAAAGGCATCGGGCAGCGACTGGCCGCAACCATGAAGTCCCACACCCGGTGACTGGTTCGATTGGGATGGATCAGCAAAATCGGCGTGCCCGTGCCCGGCCAGACGGCCATCTCGTGTTGCAGACGGGAGGTCTGCAAGGGTTGCAACTGGGGTGTGCGCATCGTCCTGTTCTCCGCTCTTGAAGTCTCGCCGCGCGGGGCTGCCTGGCCCCCACGGCATTGGTGTGGCTGGCGATGTGTTCGATTGTCAGGCACGCCCAGGGCTTGGCGCCCTGGGGCGGATCGGGGCGATGCTCAGCCCATTAGGACAAACACTAGGGTGCTGGCGGGCCGGCCGGGATGACGCTGGCCCGCTCGTGTGATAGGCTGAAAGATGATCGCCCCGGCGCCTCTTTGGCTGAGCCGATCCATCGCGCCGCTGCGCTACACAAACTAGGACCTGCCATGACCATCGACCCCCGCCACTTGGCCGCATTCGAAGGATTTTTTTCGGTGCGCGATCAAATTGAACCCGAACGCCTGGCCTCGGTCGAGGGCATCAAGCCCAAAGGCCGGGTGGACGTGCGCCGGATGATGGTGGGCCAAGACATCTTGCTGCTGCACGTCTGGCGGGAAAAAGGCCTGATCGATCCCATGCACAAACACGATGACCACGAAACCGTGGCCTATCTGATCAAGGGTCGGCTGCGGCTGGTCATCGGCGACAAGGAGTTCATTGCCGAGCCCGGCACGTCCTGGATGCACCCCCGCGGCGTGGAGCATTTCAGCGAGGCGCTGGAGGACTGCGAGCAACTTGAAATCAAGTCCCCGCCGCGCAAAACCTGGACGACCGAATAAGCGTTGGCCCCCCGTTTCTGTGTAATGCCCTTGATGACCCTCACATGAGCAGCTGGCTGGACACCGCCGAGCGGCCCCTGGATGCGGCCAACCTCGCGCTGCTGCTGGACAACAAGATCGCTGCCATCCGCATCCCCGGCTTTGCCAGCGCCGACGAATGCGCCCGCTTTGCCCACGCGGCCAAGCACGGGGCCCTGCAGTACTACAAGGTGCGCGAAAAAATCGGCTACATCGGCTTGGCGCAATACCAATACCGCTGGGACAAGACCAAGGCCGATTTTTTTGCCGATGTGGCGGCCGCCCAGGCCGATGTGCAAGCCGTCTGCGAGCAAGCCCGCTTCGACCCCTTGGCACGCCTGCTCGAACACCTGCGCCCGCTCTGGCCTGCCCCCATCGGCCTGGCCGAAGAAGCAGGCCAAGATTACTTTGCCGGAATCATCCGTTGCACCAGCGACAAGATTGACCTGCACGCCGACTGGGCGCCGCTGAACTCGCCGGACTATGCCATCGCCGCCATTGACGGGCAGCTGGGCTGGAATTTCTTTGCCGAGCAGTTGCTCAGCGGGGGCCAGACCACCGTTTATCACAACCCCTGGCAACCCCAGGCCGAGCCGGGGGTGATCGCGCCGAGCTACGGCCTGTCGCGCAGCCTGACCGAGGGCGTGCCCCAAATCACCTACGAGGCCACGGCCGGCGATGTGGTGATCTTCAACACGCGCAACCCCCATGAAATCGCCCCCGGCATACCCCGTCCGGGAGGCGCGCGCATCTCGATGGGCTCTTTCATCGGCCGCATGCCCGACCGCAGCCTGGTCCTTTGGGCTTAAACCCTGATACCCCAACCCTCTTGTCACGAAAAATTTGTCCGGATAACATCGCTCGCACCAGAAAATTTGTTCGGACATCTTTTTTCTCCCTTCAGCCCCAACGCCACAAAGGATCTTGCCGTGAAACCGCTGCTCGTATGGTGCGCCTCGGCATCGCGCTGGCTGGCTTGGCTCGGAGGCCTGGCCTTGCTCTTGAGCGCCGCCCTGATTTCGCTCGACGTGGTGTTTCGCGGCCTGTGGAAGATCACTGTTTTTGAAAGCTTTGAGCTGTCCACCTACGCCTTTGCGATCGCAACCGCATTGGGCATGTCCTACGCGCTGGTGAGCCGGGCGCACATCCGCATCGAGGTCGTCTACAACCTGTTGCCCCTGCGCTGGCGCAATGGGCTTGATGTGCTGTCTCATGCCGGCTTGGCGCTGATCACCGGAACCTTGCTGTTTTGGGCCTCCCAAATGGTTTGGCTCAATTGGTCGACCGGGGCGCGCTCGCCCTCTGCCTTGGCCATTCCCCTGGTCATTCCCCAAAGCCTTTGGCTACTCGGGCTCGTCTGGTTTGCCCTGCTGGCCTGGCTCTACACGCTCTACGGTTTGTGGTGCCTGCTGTCGGGGCGGCAGCAGGAGGCTGCCGAACTCATGGGCGTGACCAGCTTGGAAGATGAGATCAAGGAAAGCATCCACACCTCGGAGCGGGCGTCATGATCACCTTGACGATTTTCCTGCTGCTGGCTATGGCCGCCAGCAGCCTGTTTGTGGTGGCCGTGCTGGGCATCTTGGGCTACACCCTGTCGGAGTTGTTTTCACCCTTCCCGCTGCTGCGCGGCTTGGGTGAGGTGGCCTGGAGTTCGAGCGCCGACTTCATCTTGGTGGCCATCCCGATGTTCATCCTGATGGGCGAATTGCTGCTGCGCTCGGGCGTGACCGAGTCGATGTTCGACGCGCTGGACCGCTGGGTCGGGCGCATTCCGGGTGGGCTGATGCACACCAATGTGGCGGCCTGCGCCGTGTTTGCCGCCACCTCGGGCTCGAGCATTGCCACGGCAGCGACGATCGGCACGGTCTCCATTCCCAACATGAACCGCTTCGGCTACCGGCCCAGCATCTTTCTGGGCACCATTGCCGCAGGCGGAACGCTGGGCATCTTGATTCCGCCGAGCATCAACATGGTCTTGTACGGGGCGCTGTCCGAAACGGCCGTGTCCGACTTGTACCTGGCAGCGCTCATTCCCGGCATCATGATGGCGCTGCTGTTTTCGGTGTACGTCTTTCTGGCCTGTGTGCTCGACCCCAGCTTGGCGCCCCACAGGCGCCAGGCAAGCTGGTCAGACCGGATCGAGGCCCTCAAGCATTTGGTGCCGCCCCTGCTGCTTTTTTTCCTGGTGGTGGGCTCCATCTACGCGGGTATTGCAACGGCCACTGAGGCCTCGGCCTTGGGCGTGATGGGCACGCTCGGCCTGGTGGTGGCGCGCCGCCGGCTCACGCTCGACTTGCTGCTGCGCTCCTTCGAAGGAACGGTGCGAACCACCGCGATGGTCATGGCCATCGTGATCGCGGCCTACTTTTTGAACTTTGTGCTCTCAACGATCGGGCTGACCGACAAGGCGGTTCAATGGGTCGCCGAGCTGGCTTGGCCGCCGCTTTCGGTGCTGATGTGCATCGTGCTGCTGTACCTGGTGTTGGGCTGCTTTGTCGAGTCGCTGACGCTGATGATCGCCACCACCCCCTTGGTGGTGCCCATCATCAAGCACCTGGGCTACGACCCAGTCTGGTTTGGCGTGGTGTTTGTGATCCTCATTGAGGCCGCGCTGATCACGCCGCCGATCGGCATGAACCTGTTTGTCGTGCAATCGGTGCGCAAACGGGGGCCCTTCCGCGACGTCGTGGTCGGCTCACTGCCTTTTGTCGGCCTGATGCTGCTCATGATTGCCCTGCTGATCGCCTTTCCCAAGCTTGCGATGTGGCTGCCTTCCGTTTTTGCTGCAAACCGGGCCTGATCGGCCCATTTCCCAACCTCAAGGAGATCGTGATGAAGTTTAGACAACACATGCTTGCGGCGGTGGCCGCGATCGGGCTGGGCGCCGCTGGACTGGCTCAGGCCCAGGCGCCTGCCAAGATCAATTTCCAGGTGGTCGGAAATCTGGGCATCACCACTCAGTTCCAGCAGATGGAGCGCCCCTTCTGGACCAAGGACATCACGGCTGCGACCAACGGCTCGCTCACCGCAGCCATCAAGCCCTGGAATGAAATGGGTCTGAAGGGCCCAGAGGTCTACAAGATGCTTTCGCAGGGCATGTTCGACGTGGGCACCACGCAATTGGGTTTTGTGGCCGGGGACAACGCGATCAACGACGCGACCGATCTGGCCGGCGTCTCGCCCGACATTCAAACCTTCTGGTCGGTCACGCAAGCGTTCAGGCCGCACCTGGAGCGCTACTACGAGCAGCAACTGCGGGTCAAGCCCATGGGCATGTTCTCGTTTCAGGCGCAGGTGCTGTTTTGCCGCGACGAACTGAAAAGCCTGGCCGACCTCAAGGGTCGCAAGATCCGCACCGGTGGCGCCTCGCAGGCCGACTTTGTCGCCTTTTTCGGTGCATCGGGCATCAGCGTGGCCTTCGGCGAAGTTCAGCAGGCGCTGCAAAAGGGCGTGATCGATTGCGCCATCACCGGCACCCTGGGCGGCTACAAGGCCAAATGGTTCGACGGCGCCCGCTACCTCTATCCCCTGCCGATCAACTGGGGCGCGGGCATGTCGGCGATCAACCTGAACTCTTGGCGCAAGCTCGACGCGGCAACGCAGAAAACCTTGCAGACCGAATTTGGCAAGCTCGAGCGGGCCATCTTTGAGCAAAACATCCGCGAGAACGACATTGGCATCGCATGCAACACCGGCGGCACCTGCCCCGAAGGCCCGGCCGGCAAAATGACCCTGGTTCCCGTTAGCCCTGGCGACGTCGAACTGCGCCGCCAAGCCCTGCTCAACCAGGTGCTGCCGCGCTGGGCGGGCCGCTGCGGCACCGAGTGCGTCAACAACTGGAACAACAGCGTGGGCAAGGTGGTCAACCTGACGGCCAAGTCCAACTGATCTGTGCTGACCGTTAGCCAGGCGTGAGTTCTGCGCATGAGCCGCCCGGCCGAACCTACACGCTGCTGATCTTCATCATGATGGCCTGGGGACTGAACATCCCCACGGTCAGGGTGTTGGCGTCCAGACTGGACGTGGCGTGGACGGGCGGGCTGCGCATGGCGCTGTCAGCGCTGGTGCTCACGGTGGTGCTGGGCCTGATGAAGCGGCAGTGGCCGCGTCTGCAAAAAAAGCAGTGGGCCTGGCTGGTATTGGCCGGATTTTTTCTCGTCTACTTCAACCAGTTTTGCTTCATCAGCGGCATGGTGCATGCCACGGCCACCAACGGCTCGCTGATCATGGGGCTGACGCCCTTGCTGTCCCTGTTGGGCGGGGCCCTGGCCTTCAGGGAACGCATCCCGGCGCGCATGGTGGCCAGCGCCGCTTTGGGTTTGGCCGGTGTGGCGCTGGCCACGGTGATGTCCCCGGGTGCTTCCTTGCAATCTGCCGGGGTGGGTGAGCTCTACCTGCTGGTGGGGCTGCTGGGCTTTGTCGCTGGGGGCCTGATCGTCCAGCGGGTCGGGCCCGAGGTCGATGCGCTGACCGTGGGCTTTGCGGTCTATTGCAGCGGCGCGCTCATGCTGTGCCTGCACATGCTGGTGCAGGGCGCCTCAGCCGACGTGATGGTGCAGCTGCAAGACCCCTTTGTGCTGCTGTGCATCATCTACTCGGCCGTGCTGGGCACGGCGCTGTCCAACGTCGGCTGGTACCACTCGATTGCCCGTGTGGGCGTGGCCAGAGCGGCTGCGTTTTTTTACTGGCTGCCGATTTTTGGCATGGGCTTTTCGGCTCTTTTGCTCGGCGAGGTGCTGACGGTTTGGCACCTGGCGGGCCTGCTTTTGGTGCTGCTGGCCACGCGGCTGGCCGTCCAGGCCTATCCGCAGCAGTCCAAAACGCTGTAGAGCAACGCAGGCTGCGGCCGCAGGGGTGTGGCTCAAGCCTTGGCGGCCAGCAGCGCGTACAAGGGGGCGGTGTCGCTGTGCTCGGGCAGCCGATTGAGCCAGGCCAGCATGTCCTCGAGCTGCTGCTCATGGGCCGCGTCACGGGCGTACTTCAGACGCCAGCAAAGGCGAAACTTGTCCTCCCGTTCCTCGGCCGTGAGGGGCATGTCCGGATGCCCCCAGGCGTGCGGGATGTCCTGGGCCATCTCGGAACCATCGCCCAGCACGATCTTGAGCTTTTGGGGATAAAACGCATTCGGGTTGGGGTACTCGAACTCGTGGGTGTGCACCCGCCGGGCCAGGGTCTCGACGCCCTCGTGCTGCAGATGCGCCGCGGTGAAGGTCGACGGATCGACCGAGCCAAAAAACACCTCAGCGGCGGCGACGAAGGGGATGCACAAGCGCGCGTAATTGGCCGGCGGATGATGAATCATGGGCCGCCCGACCAGCCGCATGCCCAGCGGAGGCAGGCCCACCTCGATGGCACGTATTTTTTCAAGTGCGTTGCCCGGGCCAATGTCCAGCGACTTGCGCAGCTGGCGCATGGCATGGATCACCCCGTGGGTGACGCGCCCACTCGGAAAGGGCTTGTGCGAAAGGCGCGTGACCTTCCAGGGTTTGGCCATCTCTTGCAGCGCCTGCTCGATGTCGCCGCCGTGCTCAAAGTTGTGAAAAAAGCCAAAGCGCCCGCCGAGCAGTTGCACCGGCGCGGTCAGGCCCATGCGCGCCATGTCGTGGGCCTGGATCGCGTTTCGCGCCGCAAAGCCCATCTGCATCGCCAGCATCATGGAGCCCTCTTCATGGGCCTGCATGGGACCGCACATTTGAGAGTAGGCGATGCCAAAGGCGTAGCGCAGTTGATCACGCGGCAAAGGGTCCAGGCAGGCAATGGCCGCCAGGGCGGCAAAGGTGCCGGTGGTCGAGGGCCGAAAGAAAAACATGCCGCTGCGCGTGGCAGCGCCCAGCGTGGTGGAGACTTCCACCGCCACGGTAAAGGCATGGATCAAATCGGCGCCGGTGGGCGCCCGCCCGGCTTGCGCCAGGGTTTGGGCGCGCACCATCAGGGCGGCAAAGATCGGCGCAGCCGGCAAGATCACACCGGGCTCATAAACGCAGTCGTACTCCAGCGCGTGACACTGGTAGCCATTGACCAGCGCGGCCACCGGCTCGGTGCTCACCTGCTCACTGTTCCACAAATGCGGCCCGCGCTCGACTTTGCCCACCCAGCTTTCAGAGCCCTTGAGCAGGGCCTCCAGGCCCGGGGCCAGGCGTCCGGCGCAGGCCACGCCCACGGTGTCCATAAAGAACACCGTGGCTGCGGCCACCGCCTCTTGAGGAAGATCTTTGTAGCGCGTGTGTTCAATCAGGTCCAGGAAGGACTCGATCGGGTCGCGCACACCGCTGGGACTGTCACTCATGCTCACGCCTCCAAAATATGCGAGGGGAAAAGCGCCGGCCGTTTTTGCAAAAACGCATCGCGCCCTTCACGGAAATCCGGGGATTGAAACAGGTCGATGAACTCCTGCTCCGCTTGGCTCCAAGCCTCGCCCTGGCGCGATTGCACGGCGCGCAGGCCGCGCTTGATCGCCCGCAAGGACTCGAGCGAGTTGGCCGCCATGGCCTGCAAGGCCCGGTCAACGCCGCTTTGAAAGCTCGCCAACTCAAACACCTGACTGACCAGGCCCACGGCCAAAGCGCGCTGGGCATCCCACAGCTGCCCGGTGTAGAGCAACTCACTGGCTGCAGCATGGCCGCAAGCGAGCACCAGCCGGCGCAGGTCATCGGGGTGGTAGGACAGGCCGAGCCGCGCCGGAGTGACCGCAAATCGCGCCCGATCGCTGCTCAAACGAAAATCGCAAGCCACCGCCAAGGCCACGCCGCCCCCCACGCAAGGCCCGTCAATGGCGGCCAGCGTGGGCAGGGAACATTTTTCCAGCGCATCGATGGCGCGCTGGATCTCCAAGGTGGCCTCCAAAGCCACTTGCGGATGACCGTAGATCTGCTCAAACTCAGAAATATCAGCGCCCGCTGCAAACGCGCCCGGCACAGCGCTTTGCAAGCACACCACCCGTGCCGACGCGCGCTGGGAAATTTGCGCCATCAAGTCGGGGATGCTGCGCCACATGGACCGGGTAAAGGCATTGCGCCTTGGGGCGTGATCAATGCTCAGGCAGGCAATGGGGCCGCGAAACTCCAGTGAAACAGCAGGCATACATCCTTTCCGTAGATATCCGGGCCCAAGCGGACTCGGCCCTCTGATTCCAAAATGATAATATGTCCGTACAACTTTGCAAGGACTGTTTTCACCAAGGAGCTGTCATGCGCTATGAGAGAGGCCCCAAGCCCTATGAATGGCCCCAGGGGGCGCGTCTGGCCCTGTCCATCGTGGTCAATATTGAAGAGGGGGCCGAGGCCAACATCGTGGACGGGGACAAGTACCCCGAGCCAGTCGACGAGATGGGCATCGCGCTCAAGCGCGCGGTTCGCAACTATGGCAATGAGTCCAACTACCGCTATGGTCTGACGCGCGGCGGCCCGCGGGTCATGCGCCTGCTCGAGCAATACCAGCTGCCCGTGACCTTCACTGCCTGCGCCCTGGCCCTTGAACGCGCGCCCGAGCTGGCCGCAGAGATCAGACGCCAGGCTCGCCACGAGGTCACCTCTCACGGCTACCGCTGGGCCCACCAGTTCCATATGAATGAGGAGCAAGAGCGGGCCTATATCCGGCAAGCCGTCGAGTCGCTTGAGCGCACCACGGGCCAGCGCCCACAGGGCTGGCTGTCGCGCTACTTGCTGACCGACAACACCCGGCGCTTGCTGGCCGAAGAAGGATTTGTCTACCACATGGACGACTACGGCGACGACGAGCCGTCGTGGGACTGCAGCCATGTCCGGCCGATTGTGGTGATGCCCTATCAGGTGGACAACAACGACATGAAGATGTGGGCCGAGCCCTCCTACACCCCCGACCAATGGCTCAAGTACGCGCTCGACAACCTGCAGTGGTCGCTTGAGGAAGGCCAACATGAGGTCAACATGATGTCCTTGGGCCTGCACCTGCGCATCATTGGCCGGCCCGGGCGGATCTGGGCGCTGGAGAAATTTTTCCGCCACGTACAGGAGCTCAACGGCCAAGGCGCTGGCATCTGGGTGGCCACCCGCGCGCAGATCGCCCAGCACTTTGCCCAGCATGTTGCCGCCCAGCCTTGAGATTGACTGGGGGCGATGGCTGCGGCCGGGCGACCACGTCGTGTGCTCCCACATGTCGAGCCAGCCCAGGGCTTTGCTGCAGTCGCTGCTCCAGCATCGGCCGGTGATGCCGCTGAGCCTGATGCTTGGCGTGGCCTTCAGCCCCGACATGAGCGCGGCGCCCGATGTCTGGCACCTCCAGGGCCTGGGCGCTATGGGCAGCGGTTCGGTGGTGGCCAGCCAGCGGGCCTTGAGCCTGAGCACGCTGACTTACTGCGTCTATGAGCAGGTTTACGCGCAAGCGCTCTGGCCGGTCGATGTGGTGCTGGTGTCCTTGAGCCGGGACCCGCAGGGGCGCTTGTATCTCGGCGCCAGCCACGGGGCGGCGCTGGCTGCGGCCCGGCGCGCGCGCGTGGTGCTGGCCGAAATCAACGCCCAGGCGCCGTGCCTGCTGGGCAGTCAGTGGCCTGCCGACGTGCCGATACACGCTCAGTGGGACACCGCCTACGCGCCGCCCGAACTGTCGGCAGGCCCGGCCGGCGCGGCCGAGCAGACGATCGGGCAACACCTGGCCACGCGCGTCCCCGAGGGCGCCTGCCTTCAGGTGGGCATGGGCGGCTTGCCCTCGGCGCTGCTCGAGTGCTTGAGCGGCCACCGCAGGCTCGGCGTGCACTCGGGCATGTACGGCCAGGCCATGCACCGCTTGCTGCTGTCGGGGGCTATCGATAACAGCGAAAAAAGCATCGACCGCGGACTGTGCGTCATCGGATGTGTGGCCGGCCCGGCCGACTTTCTTGCGCAGACCGATCAGCACCCGGCGCTGCGTTTGCGCAGCCCGGCCTACACCCACGAGGCGCTCAACATCCAGGCTATCGGCAACTTTTTTTCGCTCAACACCGCGCTCGAGGTGGACTTGCTCGGGCAAGTCAATGCCGAGGCCATCGTCGACGAGCACGGCCGCTGGCGCTACGTTGGCGGCATTGGCGGACTGCCTGATTTTGCAAGGGCGGCCATGCGTGCGCCGGCGGGGCAATCGGTGATCGCTTTGCCGGCGCGCACGCCGCGCGGGCGCTCCCGCATCGTGGCCAAGCTGTCCGGGCCCGCCACACTGGCGGCCTCAGATGCCGACCTCATCGTGACCGAGCACGGCGTGGCCGAGTTGCGTCACGCCAGCGTGGACCAAAGGGTCATGCGGATGGTGGCCATTGCCGACCCGATCGAGCGGCCCGCGCTGTTGGCGCAAGCTCGCGCCATCGGCTGGCTCTGAGGGCCGCGGCACCAAGCCGCCGGGTGCGGCTTAGCGTGCCGCCAGCAGGTCCTGCACCTGCTCGGCCCAGGCCAGCAGGCGGGCGTCGTCACCGCGGCGCCCGACGATCTGAAGGCCCGCGGGCAGTTGCCCGGGCGGACACGCAAGCGCCAGAGTGATCGCGGGCAAGCCGGCCATATTGGCCATCGCGGTCAAGTCGGCTTGGTTGGCGGGGGCAGGGCTGCTCAGATCAAAAGCCGTCTGTGGCGTGGTCGGCAAAACCACGAAATCGGCCTCGTCAAACCAACGGTGCGCCGTCTCGGCCGCCTGGCCCACATCGGCCAGGGCACGACCCAGGTCGAGGCTGGTCTTTTTCTCGATGTAGCGCATCATGGCCAACAGATCGGGCGGCAGCTCGGCACTGCGAGACTCGAGCAAGGGGGCCAGCCGTCCATGCAGTTCGGCCTCACACAGCAGCAAGCCGCTGCGCCGGTAGCGAGTCAGTTGCGCCGCATCGGGCGCGCCGGTCCACGGCACGACCGGCTGCGCGCGGCGCAAAACCGCAGCGGCCTTCTCGAAGGCCAGCGCCACGTCGGCCTCGACGCCCAAGGCGCCAAGCTGAGCCGGCAAGGCGATCCGCACGCCGGCCAGGTCAGACGACGCAAGGCCCCAGTGGGGCGCGAGTGCGGCCATGGCGCTGCGCACATCGGCAACATCGCGGGCGATCACACCCACATGATCGAGCATCAGCGACAAGGGCACCACGCCCTGCACACTGAGCAGCCCATGGCTGGGCTTGAAACCGACCACGCCGCAGTAGGCGGCCGGCAGGCGCACCGAGCCCATGGTGTCGGTTCCCAAGGACACGGTGCAAAGCCCTGCGGCCACCGCAGCGGCCGATCCGCCGCTGGAGCCGCCCGGGGTGTAGCCCGGCCTCAAGGGGTTGAGGCAATCGCCGTAGTCGCGATTGCGATTGGTCGCCCCCAGGGCCATGGGGTGCATGTTCAGCCGCCCCAGGCAAACCATGCCGGCGGCTTTGAGCGCACTGACCACGGGTGCATCGCGCTCGGCCGGCTGCGCGCCATAGGCGGCCAGGCCCGCATGCGAGACCTGACCGGCCAGGTCGATGTTGTCCTTGATGGCAAAACCCATGCCCCACAGCGCAGACTTGGCCCCGCTGCCGGGCTCGGACGGCGGGCCATCGTCCGTCTGACTGAGGTAAGCGCGCAGGCTGGGGTTGAGGCTGGAAATGCGCTGCCTCTGCGCTGCAAGCCACTGCCCCGGGCTGATCTGGCCCGCCTGGAGAGCCTGGGCGACAGCCCTGCCGGGCAGCAAAGGGTCGAGGGGCGCCATGGCTCAGGTCTTGACGATCAGGCGGATCGGTTTTTGGCGCGTTTCGACGCCGGTCAGTTCGGACAAGGCGCGCACAGCGACGAGTTCAACCAGAACCTCGACGCCCAGACGCTGCTTGAGCAAGGCGCTGTAGGTCTCGCTCAGGGCTGCACTGGGCGGGGCCTCGCACTCGATGCGCACCAACAAGTCCTCGCGGCCGCTGGCGTCTTTTTGAAGAATGCACACGTATTCGCCCCGAAATCCTGGCGCCTCGGCCAAGATGGCCGCCAAGGCCTGGGGAAAGATATTGATCCCGCGCAGCTTGACCATGTTGTCGCTGCGACCCAAAAAGCCCTCCATCCGGCGAAACGGCAGCTTAAGCTGCGACGGGCCCGACAAAATTCGGGTGACGTCGTGGGTGTTGAAGCGGATGATGGGAAAGATATCGTGAGTGAACAAGCAGGTGACCACCAGGTCGCCGGTTTGCCCATCGGGCACTGGTTGCCCCGAGTCGATGTCGCAGACCTGCACCCATTGGGCATCTTCCATGATGTGCATGCCCTCGTGGTCTGGCCCCTCGGCTGCAATCAGGCCGGTATCGCCCACGCCATACCAGTCAAACAATTGGGCGCCACCCCAGGCCTGCGACAGCACCTCGCGAGAATCGCGCGCCATATGGCCGCTGATCATGCGCACCGGAATGTCGCGGCCGGGCTGCAAGCCCATTTCACGGGCAACATCGGCCAGGCGCTTGATGTAGTCGGCAAAGCCCACCAAGACCGTGGCGCCAAAGTCGCGCATGAACTCGACCTGCTTGACCGAGGGGGTCTCGATCCCGGTGCCGGCCGGCAGGAACAGGGCCGAGGTGTGGTGAACCACCGCTTCGCGGATGTAGTGCCCGCCGTTGACCAACCCGTGCCCATAAACCGAGTGGACCACGTCCTGGGGCTGCATGCCTTGGAGCAGGTAGGCCCGGGCGAGCAAGAGCTTGTGAACCTCGCGCGTGCGGGGGCT